>JAEZBA010000421.1 GCA_023430245.1 Pseudomonadota bacterium | reverse complement strand
GTGCAGGATGTGCGACTCGCCGTACCAGGCCTGCAAATTCTCGACCGAAAGCAGTGCCGTGCGCGGATCAAGCATGGCCGGTCCCCATATAGGCTTCGCGCACCTCCGGATTATCCGAGACCGTCGCGTAATCGCCCTCGGCAAGGATGCGCCCGCGCGTCAGCACCGTGATCTTGTCCGACAGATTGGAAACGACGGAGAGATTGTGCTCGACCATCAGCGTGGTGCGATCCGCCGACACGGTCTTGATCAGGCTGGCGATCCGGTCGATGTCCTCATGCCCCATCCCCGCCGTCGGCTCGTCCAGCAGCAGCATATCCGGATCGAGCGCGAGCGTGGTGGCGATTTCAAGCGCGCGCTTGCGCCCGTATGGCAATTCCACCGCCGGCACATTGGCGAAGCCGGACAGGCCGACATCATTTATGAGCGATAAGGCGCGGTCGTTGAATTCATTCAGGATGCTGCGCGAGCGCCAGAAATCGAACGAGCCGCCACGTTTGCGCTGCAGCGCGACACGGACATTTTCCAGCACAGTGAGGTGCGGAAACACCGCCGAAATCTGGAACGAGCGCACCACGCCCAGCCGCGCGACATCGGCCGGCTGCATCGCGGTGATGTCCTGCCCCTTGTAGAGAATCTGGCCGCGCGTCGGATTGAGAAACTTGGTCAGGAGATTGAAGCAGGTGGTCTTGCCGGCCCCGTTCGGACCGATCAGGGCGTGGATGGTGCCGCGCTCCACCTTCAGATTAACGCCATTGACCGCGACGAAACCTGCGAACTCCTTCGTCAGATCCCGCGTTTCGAGAATGATCTCGGCACTCATTTTTTACGACGCCTGCCCACGCCCCTCAGCCCACACATGACTGCACGTCCTGCGGAAATGGTAAAGCCCGCCAGCGAGGAATCGCGGGCGGGCTTCTGATCATTTCGGCGCCACCGCTCGGCGGCGCCGGTCTTTGCGTCAGCGGACCTCGATCTTGATCGCGGTGCGCTTGATGTCGCTGCCAGACGCCTTGGGCGCCTCGGCCACCTTGCCCGGCGCCGGCTTGCCATTGCCGGCCGGCAGGATCGTGATCTTGCGGGTCGGGCCCTGCTTGTAGATCCGCTCGCCGATGGTGCGGGTGCTGTTCTTGACCTCGGTCAGCGGCGCCTTGTTGAAGTCGTGCTTGATGCCGTCGACTTCAGGCTTGTCGCTGCACACGGCCATGACGGTTTCCTTGCCCTTGTCGCCGAGCTTGTAGATGAACGGCGCCTTCGGACCGGGGAAGCTGACCGGAACACCCGCCTTGATCCGGTTATCCTGCTGGAACTTGTTCGGCAGGAGCACCGTCAGGGTATCCTTCTCGTCGATATTGGTCAGCGTCAGGAAACAGTCCTTCGACGAAACCACCGTGAAAACCGGCGTGTCGCCGAGCTTGTAGGTGTCCTTGTCCGAGGTCAGCGCGAAGTCGGCATCGGTCTTCACCTTGGCAATGCCGTTCTTCTGCTCACCGGACGCCGACTGGACGCCATCGTCGATCGGTTCCTCGTCGCCGAGTTCGGCCAGGTCGCGATACTTGAATTCGAACTGGTCGCGCGGGATCGAGTTCTGCTGCAGCCGGCGGATGGTCGGGATCAGTTCCGGCTTGAAGCCGCCGCTGGTGGCCTGCTGGAACTCCTCCTTGGTCATGCCGAGTTCGGCCGCCGCCATCGTCAGGTCGACGTCCTGCTCGTAACGCTGCGACAGCGCGGTGATCATCTCGATGCCGTTATAGTTCAGGTTGGGATCGAGACCGGCACGGTACATTGCATCCTGGAAGCGCTTGGCATCGGCGTCGAGGATCTTGTCCATGCGCTCATTTTCGATATAGAGCCCCTCGATCTCGCGCAGTTCGGCGCGCGAGAACGCCTTGCCACCCGGGCCGCCGAGCGCGATCTTGCGGATCTCGTCCCTGGCCTTGATCATGCCGAACTCGTGGCAGCCCATGCAGGAGATGCCGTTGGTGACCGCGAGGTCCTTGGCGCGCTTGTCCTGCACGATGTTGGTCGGCCCCTTGTCGAGAGACTTTCCGTCAGCCGTGTTCAGGTAATAGGCCTGGAAGCCGTTCGGCAGGCTGAAGATGCTCTCGCCGCCGTCATGCTTGAAGGCGTTCTTGCCCTCCGGACCAAGCGGGTGTTCGTACAGGTTCTGCCGGCCCTTGTTGTCGGCGAAATCGTACGAGGTCCAGAAGTAGCCGTGCTTCGACGGATGCCGCTCGATCAGCCGGTTGTTACGGCTGACACCGGACACCTGGAAACCGGCGCGCTGGGCGATGAACTTCTTCAGATTGGCTTCGATATCGACGCCTTCTTCCTTCAGAAGCTTGTTGAAGTCATCCGGCAGTTTCAGAAGCTTCTCGTACATGCCCGGGCGCGAGGCCGTGAAGGCGAACCAGTCGGCGCGCACATACGGCATCTTGCTGTCCGTCGCCGAGACCAGCAGGTTCTTGAAGCTGGTGTCGGGCTGCATCTTGTACGGATAGGACTTCAGCACGGTTTCCCAGTCATCCGAGGTCCAGCCGAGTTCGTCGAGATTGACGCGGATGATGGTCTCGCCCGGATCGATCGCCTGGAAACGCACCACGTCCGGCGAACGGCTCAGGCTGTTGAGCAGCTTGATCGTGGCCTGGCGATAGACCTTCATCGCCTTCTCATCGGTGCAGGCATTCGCAAGATGCGTGAGCGTCAGATAGCGCATCCCTTTGCGGCGCGGCGCAAGTCGCTCGCGCTCGATGTCGGCTGCGATCATCCCGATCATGTCGGAATGGCTGACATATTGCTTGGGATCGCAGCTCGTGCGCAGACCGTCGATCCAGGATTCGAGCGCCGCGAGTTCTTCCGGCGATACCGGATCGAACTTGCCTTGCCCGTTGGCCCAGTCGTACGGCATCTTCTCGTTGATGATCTCGGTGAAGAGGCGCGATGCCTTGGCATTGCCCGGCAACACGTAATGCGGGTTGGCGGCGATCTCTTCCAACTGCAGCACATTGCCGAAATTGCTGGACGGATTTTCGCGCGTATGCACGACGCCATCGAGATCCTTCTGGCTCAGCTGACCAGTTTGGTGGCAGCGAGCACAGTGTTTCTCGAGGACGTCATAGGCCGCCTTGGCGACAGGGTCGCTCGGCGGGGCAGCACTTGCGGTACCGGCGAAGGTCAGGCTGAGGCCAAACGCGGCCGCGACAGCCAAACCCTGAACCGGGCCACTCACTCGTTGACGACCGCTCATTGTGGTCTCCCATTGCGAAATCGTTGCGACGTGCGGCGTGACACGCCGTGTCGGTTGTTGGTGTCCGCGTCTGCAAATCGCGTTCAAAAGGGTCAAAGCAACGTGAAGCGGCCGGTGTCTGGCCGCCAATCGGCCGGAATTCTATCGCAATTGCGGCAGCTTACAGAATATCAAAATACATGCGAAGACGCCCAGCGCTCACTTTTCAGTTGGCGGTTGAGGGCAAACTGTCGCATTCCGAAAGAAAAAGACACGCCCGGCGGGGACATGCCGGACGGGTCAAGCGGACCGGTACAAGGGTGGAAGGGGCGCGTGCACCGGTCACACAATGGGCGGTGCCGCGAGGCGGCGCCGCAATCCTGTGCATCGATTAGTCGTTCGGTGACGGCGCCAGGTTCAAAGGCCGGCCGGCCAAAACTTTGCCGGCGGCATCAGTGACCGAAGTATGGCCGCAGCCAGTCCATCAGAGCTTGCCAGATTTCTGCGGCCTTGTTCGCCAGCCAGTCGCGCGGCGTCGGAGACGGCGGAATGGCGGAGTCATCGACCCGCGGATTGGAGCGTCGCCAGTCGCTCGGCTTTTCGAAACGTCCCGCCCATATCCCGCGCTTGTCGGTGCGGGCCTCCGCTTCCGCGTGCCGATAAGGGCTGGAGGCGCCGCGCCTTTCGTGAACGGTCGCGAACCCCGCGCGCACCATCTCCTCGGCGAGATCGCGGCCACCGGCCTCGCAGACCGCGATGTTGCGACCGTAACGATCGGTCGACACGATCCGGCACTGGACCGGGTCGGTGCCGATGATGCGCCGGAGTTCCGAGCGTGCACGCATACCGCAGGGCCAGGATTGCCCCTTCGCGTCAGTGCATTCCTGATGCAGTTCCGGCGCATCAATCCCCTGCAGGCGATAGCGCTCGCGGCCGAGCGAGAAGGAATCCCCGTCGGAGAGATGCACGGGTTGGGGCCCGCGCTGACCTGCGGCCGGCATGGCCAAGGCCAGCACCACAGCAACGGCCAACATGCTGTGCCGCTGTATGCGCGTTCCGGATCGATGCAAGATTAACGGCCGCCGCCTTGCGTGGTGCCGCCGGCCACGGCATCCGACCGTCCGCCGATCGATCGCAATGCCTCGAAGGCATCCGCCAGTCCCGCGCCGAAATCCTTGTCCCGGCCGGCGGGTCCGAGGTCGCGGGCGGTCGACAACAGCACCCGGCGGACCGCATCCGGCTTCAGCTCTGGCTCAAGTTCGAGAAGCAACGCTGCGATGCCGCTGACATGCGCCGCCGCGAATGACGTCCCCGTGGTCATCCCATAACCGCCACCGGGAACGGGCAGCAGCACGTTCACGCCAGGTGCTGCGACCGCAACGTGGTGTCCACGGTTCGAACCCTGAAACAGCTTGTCGTTCAGGTCGGTCGCGGTCACCGCGATCACATTCGGATCGGAGGCCGGGAACAACGGCGGCGATTTCACGCCGGCGTTTCCAGCCGCGGCGATGAGCACGATTCCGCGCTTGTTGGCGGCCGCCAGAACGCGAGCCATGATCGGGTCCGTCGGACCGGCAAAGCTCATGTTGATGCCGCGGGCGCCCGTCCCGGCCGCCCATTCCAGCCCCTTCAGGATACTGAACGTGGTGCCCTCGGCACTGCCCGACACCGGATCGAAGGCGCGGACCGCGAGGATCCGCGCGTTGGGCGCGACTCCGGTCAGCTTGGAGCGCGCGACGATTGCGCCCGCAATGCTGGTGCCATGCGCGTGAGGCGCACCGTCGCCGCCCACGGGATCGAACGAGTCTTCGACGGTACCGCGCAATTCGGGATGATCGGCGTCGATGCCGGAATCGATCACCGCGATCAGAATGCGATTGCCCCGCGCAATCTCGTGGGCACGCGGCAGACGCAGTTTGTCGACCGCATATTGGATGCCATCGGCATTCTTCGATTGCTGCAGGATGTAGCGGTAATTCGGCTGGACCGAGAGAATGGTGCGGTCCGCTTCCAGGCTGCGGATCACGGTCGCGACGTTGCGGCCGTCGGGGATATTCCAGCGGAACATGGTGGTGCCGCTGAGTTCGAAAGTCTGCGACTCCTGCCGGTTCAGGCTGTGCCGGCGCGCCAGCGCTTCGACCTCCTGCTGACTGGGACGGCCTGCAACTTCGATCACCACTTCGTTGGAGATGAAGCGACGTTCGCCGGCCGGCGGCAGCCCGCTAGTCTGGCGCGCTCCTGCCGGCGGCTGCACCGGCTCATCCACACCGGGAACCGGACGGTTTGCGGATCGTGTCCGTTGCGATTTCGGGCTCGCCTGAGCCTCGCGCGGCGTGCGCGGCTTGACTGTCCGCCGCGGCTGCGGATTGGCCGGTGCGCTCTGTACGGTGTACCGACCGCCGCCGGAATAGCCGCCGCCATAATAGCCTTGGGCCGCGGCCGGGAACGACAGCGATGCTGTCAGCCCCGACACGGCCAGAGCCGACAACGCGATCGCGATCTGTTTGCCCTTGAGGTGCATAGCTGAAACCTCCGCGATAGCCGTTCCGGACGCGCGCCCGCTACCGGTCCGCGTCCGCCCACATTAGTTGGTCGCGGGCACGACGAAGGTTACCACCTTGCTGTCGCCGAGCTTTTTCACGATTTCGGCAGTCTGCTCCTTCTTCGCAGGTACCCGGACCCGGAAGAAGCCGTCGGCCGGACCGCCGACGATCGACGCCTTGTTGGCGCTGAGGAACTCGGCGATTTCGGCCGCATTGGCCTGCGGCGAGAACCGGATGAGCGTCTCGACGCCCTGGCTGGCCGTCACCGTGGCCGGCGCCGACGCGAGATTGGGCGCGGTGCCGGTGCGCTCGCCGATCAGCGTGCCGATGACGCCGGCCTGCAACATGATGGCGATCGCAGCCACGCCGCCGGCATAGGCGAGCGTCCGCGGCGACAGGCTCGACATGAATTCGGAGATGCGGCCCATCAGATTGAACGACGCAGCGGCCGGCGCACGCGCGGGCTCGGCGTCGATCTTCTCGAACAGGGATTTCATCGCGCGAGCCGACGGCGCGCCGAGCGATTCATTGACCCCGATGGTTTCGCCGAGTTCCTCACGCACCAGTTCGAACTGGCGGGCCAGCTCGTTGTCGTTCGCAAGCGCCCGTTCAACGCGCGCGGCGTCACGGCGGCTCAGCGTTCCTGCGGCGTACCAGGGCAGCAGGGTTTCGATCTCTTCGCGCTCTGGCGCTTTATTCATTGCCGTGTTCATGGCCAACCTCTTTCGATTCCCGCCGCCTTCAGGGCTTCCGCCAATTTTTTCCGCGCATAGAACATGCGCGTCTTGACGGTATTCTCCGGGATACCGACGATCTCAGCGACTTCTTCCACGGACTTCTCGTGGTAGTAGACCAGATCGATGATCTCCCGATGATCCGGCGTCAGTGTTTCGATGCACTTCCGCAGGATCACGCTCGTATCCTTCTTCTGCATGGCGGCTTCGGGGGTGTCGGAGACATCCTCGATCGCCTCTGCAACCTCATCGTCCAGTGCCGACTCCTTGCGTCCCCGCAGGGCCGAAAGAGCCTTGAACCGGGCGATTGCGAGCAGCCAGGTCGAAACCGCAGAGCGGCCCTCGAAGCGCCCGGCTTGCCGCCAGACATCGAGGAAGACCTCGCTGATCAGATCCTCCGCCGTGGACTCGTTACGAACCAGGCGTAGGACGAACCGGTAGACCCGTACATGGTGCCGCGCGAACAGCACCTGCATGGCGAGCCGGTCACCGCCTGCGATCCGCTGGATCAGGACTTCGTCTGATGTTTGCTGCATCGGGACGGCCGGCTCATGGTTTGGTCGCGGGAAAACCGGACCCGGTTCAAATGGATGTGAGCGATTTTCTGGGCGGGGCCGAAAGTTACCCCGTTCTTTACTAATGCAGCGGGGGAATATTCCCAATAGGGGAATTTCGTCATTGTTATCAATGACGTCTCCAACGCCATCCGCTATTGTCGGGGCGCATGAGCAAATTGTTCACCCTGGAATCGCTGAATTCGCTTCCTTTCCCCGCCTTTTCGGGCGCGGTCGGCGATATTTTCGAGCATGCCTCGTGGGTCGCCGACGCGGCGTTCGGCTACAGGCCGTTTCCGACGGTCGCGGCCCTGCATGACGCGATGATGGGGGTGGTGCGGGCAAGCCCCGTCGAGCGCCAACTGGCCTTGATCCGGGCCCATCCCGAACTTGGCTCGAAGGTGAAGCGTCTCGACATCACGGCGGATTCCCAGGCGGAGCAAGGCTCGCTCGGGCTGGACCGGCTGAGCGATGCGGAATTTAAGACATTCACCGCACTGAATGCGGCCTATGCGAAGAAATTCGGGTTCCCGTTCATCATCTGCGTACGGCGGCACACCCGCGACTCGATCCTGAGAGAGTTCGAGCGGCGGCTGTCGAACGATCCGGAAACCGAGCGCCAGACGGCGCTCGACGAGATCGGACTGATCACCCGGCTCCGCCTGGTCGCCCGGGTCGACGGCCCTGGCAAACCGAAGACCGAAGGACGGCTGTCGACGCATGTGCTCGACAATGTCAGCGGCAAGCCGGCACAGGGTGTGAAGGTGTCACTCTATGAAGTCGGCGCCAGTGCCCGGGCACTGGTGGCGGAGGCCCTGACCAATGCCGACGGCCGCACCGACCGGCCGCTGATGGCAGACGGCCCACTGCGAATCGGTTCATATGAACTGAACTTCGCCGTATCGGACTATTTCGCCGGCAACGCGACCGCGCAATCGGACCCGCCGTTCCTCGATGTGGTGCCGATCCGGTTTTCGATTGCCGAGCCGGAAGGCCATTATCATGTGCCGCTTCTTGTCACGCCCTGGAGCTACGCGACCTATCGCGGCAGTTGACGCACCGGCCACATGGCGGCGCCTGCGCGGTCTTGCCATCGCGCTTCTTGCAAGTTTCGCGCTGGGGCACCCCGCATCGGCGCAGGATCTCTATGCTCCCGCGGACCCCTCTTGGTCGGTGCCGCAGATCGGCGCCCTGCCCTATGACGCCGCCGGCATGCTGATCCGCCGCGGCCGCGATCTGGTCACCGCGACCTACGCACATATCGGACCCGCTGTTCCCGACGAGGCTAAACGATATGCCGGCAACAACCTCGCCTGTTCAAATTGTCATCTGAATGCTGGCACCAAGAAATTCGGCATTCCGCTCTGGGGCCTGGAGGGTCTGTTTCCGCAATATTCGTTCGAGGCCGGCAAGGAGATTACGATCGAGGACCGCATCAATTCCTGCATGACGCGGTCGATGAACGGCAAGCCGCTGCCGCTCGAGTCCGAGGAGATTAAGGCTTTCGTCGCCTATATCAATTTCCTGTCCACCGGCGCCAAGCGCGGCGAGAAGCTGTCCGGCCTCGGCGCAGGCAAGATGCCGGAATTGAAACGCGCCGCCAATCCGGTGCGCGGTAAGGCGATTTACGAGAAGAGTTGTGCGCCCTGTCATCAACTCGACGGACGCGGCGTGCTGCGCAACCGCAGCCTGCCGAATTTCGGCTACGTCAATCCGCCGCTATGGGGGCCGGATTCCTTCAACGACGGCGCCGGCATGGCAACGCTGATTACCATCGCCAATTTCGTGCATTTCAACATGCCGAACGGCACCAGCTACACACTGCCGCGGGTCTCGCAGCAGGACGCCTGGGACGTCGGCGCCTATGTGATCTCGCAGCCGCGCCCCAAGCGCGCCGACCTCGACAAGGATTTCCCGGACCGCCTGAACAAGCCAGTCGATATTCCTTACGGCCCCTATGCCGATGGCTTCAGCCAGAAGCAGCATATGTACGGGCCCTTCGGCCCGATCCGGGCTGCGATCGCGAAACTCAAGGCGCAGCAGAAGAAGAACTGACGCCGCTGTCAGCGCGCATTCTTGACCTGTCCGCGCGCGCTGCCGTGCGATACCGTCTGTCAAAGACGCCGGGAGAACGCCATGACGCACCTGCTGACCCGACTGTTCTGCATCGCCGTGCTGGGCGCAGCGTGGAGCGTGTCTGCAAGCGCGCAAACCCTCTTCAACAATGTTCGCATCTTCGACGGCAAGAGCGCAGCGCTGTCGGCGCCGTCGAATGTCCTTGTCAAAGGCAATACGATCGAACGCATTTCCACCGCGCCGATCGCAGCTGACGCAGCGACGACGGTGATTGCGGGCGGCGGGCGCACTCTAATGCCCGGCCTGATCGACGCGCACTGGCACACGATCCTGGTGCGTCCCACCGCGCAACAGGCGATCACGGGCGACGTCGGCTACGTCAATATTCTCGCCGCACTGGAAGCCACCGACACCCTGATGCGCGGCTTCACCACCGTGCGCGACCTTGGCGGGCCAGCGTTCGGCCTGAAACAGGCGATCGATCAGGGACTGGTCGCCGGCCCGCGCATCTTCCCGTCCGGCGCCATGATCACCGTCACCAGCGGTCACGGCGACTTCCGCCAGACGTTTGAAATCCCGCGCGCGATCGGCGGACGGCTGAGCCGCATGGAAGAGATCGGCGGCGCCATGGTCGCGGACAGTCCGGACATGGTGCGCATGCGGGTGCGCGAGCAGCTCATGATGGGCGCCTCGCAGATCAAGCTGACCGCGGGCGGCGGCGTCTCCTCGCCGCACTCGCCGATCGATGTTTCGACCTTCACCGAGGCAGAGTTGCGCGCTGGGGTCGAGGCGGCGGAGAACTGGGGCACCTATGTCACGGTGCATGCCTACACTTCGGCTGCGATCCAGCGCGCCATCGCGGCCGGCGTGAAGGTCATCGACCATGGCCATTTGATGGATGAAGCGACCGCGAAGATGATGGCGGACAAGGGCATCTGGCTCAGCATCCAGCCCTTCCTTGACGACGAGGATGCGGTGCCGTTCCCGCCAGGGTCGCTTCAGCATTACAAGAAGGCGCAGGTCGTGGCCGGGACCGATCGCGCCTATGGCTTTGCGAAGCAATTCGGAATCAAGACCGCCTTCGGCACCGATATCCTGTTTTCCCCGCAACTTGCGGGCCGGCAGGGCGGGATGCTTGCCAAGATGACGCGCTGGTACACCCCTGCGGAGTTGCTGACGATGGCGACATCCGTGAATGCCGACATGCTCGCCCTGTCAGGATTGCGCAGCCCCTATCCCGGCAAGCTGGGCGTTGTCGAGGAAGGCGCGCTTGCCGATCTGATCCTGGTCGATGGCAATCCGCTGGAAGATATTCAACTCATCGCCGATCCCGCCAAAAACTTTTTCGTCATCATGAAAAACGGGACGGTGGTCAAAAATCTGACGCCGCGATAGAACCACCCGCGTCACGGCAGCGCTTTTGCGCCAATCAACATGCGAACTGAGGAAACGATGATCGATCTTTACACATGGACGACACCGAACGGACGCAAGGCATCGATCGCGCTCGAGGAAATGGGGTTGCCCTACAAGGCACACGCCATCGACATCTCCAAGGACGAGCAATTCGCGCCTGCTTTCCTCAAGATTTCGCCGAACAACCGTATCCCCGCCATCGTCGATAACGACAACGGCATGTCGCTGTTCGAGTCCGGCGCGATCCTGATCTATCTCGCCGACAAGACTGGCAAGCTGCTGCCGAAACAGGGCGAAGACCGTTACCGCGTGATCGAGTGGCTGATGTGGCAGATGGGCGGTCCCGGCCCGATGCTCGGCCAGGTCCACCATTTCGTGAAATACAACAAGGGCAAATCCGCCTATGCCGAGGAACGCTATTCGAAGGAAGCGCAGCGGCTCTATGGCGTCCTCGACCGCAGGCTGGAAGGCCGCGACTTCGTCGCCGGCGATTATTCGATTGCCGACATCGCGATCTGGCCGTGGATCTCGCGCTTCGAATGGCAGGAAGTCGACCTTAACAAGTTTCCCAACGTGAAGCGCTGGTACACAACGATCGCGGCACGCCCCGCGGTCCAGCGCGGATACAAGGTCCCGAAGGACGTCGGCGAAATCCCGATGCCCTGAGATTTGGCGTTTCCGGCGCCGCGCGTTGGTTAATGAAAACTGACCATGGCGCCGGAACTCGCAGGATGAGTAATTTGTAAGCGTTGATTCAGAACAATCTTGAATTGCGAGAGGCCTTTCACGATTCAAAAAACCGCAACCGCTATGACGGAGGCAATGACAAAAAGTCCGGGGAGCGCGGACCTTGTTCTCCTTCTTGCCTCGCCTTTCGTTTCGCGGATTGTTGCTGCTGGCGCTCGGCCTGATCGGGGTCGCGGTGGTCGCCATCGCCGCAACGCTCGCAGCGTTACGCAACGACGCAATCAACGACGCCGTCAACGACACCAACAACCTCGCAATCGTGCTGGCCGAACAGACCGCCCGTGCGGTACAGGCGATCGACATCGCAATGTCGGAGATCGCCGAACGGGTCGGTGAGAAAAGCGAACTGCCGGACAAGGACTACAACGCGTCCATCCGCAGCAAGCTTACCCACGAATATCTGGTGGAGCGGCTGGTGCGGCTGCCGCAGACCGAAGCGATCGGATTAATCGATAAGGACGGCCAGAACGTCAACGGATCGCGGAGCTGGCCTGCAGCCCCGGGGGATTTCTCCGACCGCGATTATTTCATGCAGGCGCGCGACCATCCGGAGTCGAAACTGTATGTCAGCAGCGTCTTGCAAAATCGCATCAGCGGTCAACCCAACATCTTCTTTGCGAGACGCATCAATGGGCCCGACGGAGAATTCCTCGGCGTCGTGCTTGCCGCAGTAAAGCCGTCCTATTTCCAGCACATCTATCGCTCGATTAATGCGTCGCGGCAGCAGGCTTTCGCGCTGTTGCGTGACGACGGGCTGGCTCTGGTACGCTATCCCGATATCGACAACATCACCGGGCGCCGGCTGCCCGCATCCTCGCAATGGTACCGCGTGGTGCAGGAGGGTGGCGGGCATTTCGTATCGACGGGAGGGTTTGACGGCGTACCGCGTCTGATGTCGGTCAGGCCGTTGAAGGACTTGCCGCTGGTCGTGAATGTCGGCGTCCCCAAGAGCGCCGCCCTGGCCAGCTGGAAATACCGTGCGACGGCGATCGGGCTCGGCACAGCGCTGGCCTTGATCTGCGCGCTACTGCTGATTTACGCGCTGTACTACCAGTTCGCGCAACTTGCCGCCTCCAAAGCCTCGCTGCTCGAACGCGAAGCCCGGCTCGCCGAGAAGACTGACGAACTGGAGCGCGCCAACACGCGGCTCGACACCGCGGTCAGTCACATGATCCAGGGCCTGGTCATGTATAACTCGGCCGGCGAGCTCGTGGTCTGCAACGACCGCTTCATCGACATCTACAGCCTCCCGGCCGAACAGATCAAACCCGGGCTCCCGATCCGGCGTGTGCTGGAACTGCGGACCGCCGCCGGAACCTTCTTCGACGACATCGACGACTACCTTAACGCGTTGCGCCGGAACATGGACGCCGGCGAGACGATGACCAGGATTACCGAACTGGGCAACGGCCGGACCTGTTGCGTCACCAACCGCCCGACCGGCGACGGCGGCTGGGTGGCGACCCACGAGGACATTACGGATCGTCGCCGCGACGAAAAGGAGTTGCAGCATACGCGCAACATGCTGCGCGCCATGGTCGAGCACATTCCGGAGACTCTGATCGTCAAGGATGCAACGACCCGGCAATACGTGTTCATCAACCGTGCCGGCGAAAAGCTGTTCGGTATTCAAAAGCGGCATTTCATCGGCAAGACCTGCGACGACATTTTTCCGGAATTCGAATCCGTCCAGGTACGGAAGCGCGACGATGAGGCCATTCGAGCCGGCCAGTTTACTATTGAAAGCCGATCGGTGATCACGCTCGACGGGCGGGCGCGCGATGTCAGGTCCAAGCGAATTGTGATTTTCGCAAAGGACGGAACGCCCGAATACATTCTGAACGTCATCGAGGATGTGACCGAGCAGAACCGCAGCGAGCGGGAGCTCGAGCGCGCGCGCAATATGCTGCACGCCGTCATCGAAAATATTCCGGAAATGCTGGTCGTGAAGGACGCCAGAACCGGTGCGTACACCTTCGTCAACCGCGCTGGCGAAGACCTGCTTGGCGCATCGCGGGACGAGATGATCGGAAAGACCACCGAGCAGATTTTCGACAAGGAACAGGCCGCCGTCATTGTTGCACGCGACCGCGAGGCCTTGCGCACCGGGCAGATGACGGTTGACTTCCACGTCACCCGCACTCTGGACGGACGTCTGCGCGATGTCGCGTCAAAGCGTGTCGCGATCGACGGCGATAACGGCGAGCCTGAATATCTCCTGACGGTCATTGAGGACGTGACCGAGCGCAAGCGCTATGAAACCCGCATCGCCCATCTTGCTCATCACGATCCGCTCACCGATCTCGCCAACCGCGCCGCCCTGAACATGAAGCTCGCGGAGACCGTCGAAGACGCCGCTGAGGCCGGGACGCAATTCGCGCTGCTGTGCATCGATCTCGACCGCTTCAAGGAGGTCAACGATCTCTACGGTCACGCGGCCGGCGACAATGTCCTGCTCGAAGTCGCAAGGCGGATGAGGAGCGCGGCCGGCGACGCCTTCCTCGCGCGGCTTGGCGGCGACGAATTCATGGCGATCTGCGTCGATGGCACGATGCCGGAGGCTGCCACCGCGATGGCCGAACGGCTGGTAGAAGCTGTCAGCGAGGACATCGATTGCGACGGCCGCAAGGTCCGGCTCGGCATGAGCGTCGGAATCGCGATGTATCCGGCCGACGGCACCGATGCGGTCGCGCTGCTGCGCAACGCGGACGCCGCGCTTTACCGCGCCAAGGCCGAAGGCCGCAGCGCGGTCAGGTTCTTCGAAGCCGACATGGACCGCATGCTGCACGACCGGCGCGCATTGCAGGCCGATCTCACGCTCGCAGTGTCGCGCAACGAATTGCAGATCTATTACCAGCCGCAGGCACGCGTCACCGGCCAGATCATCGGTTTCGAAGCGCTTCTGCGCTGGGATCACCTGCGCCGCGGTTTCGTGCCGCCCGGCACCTTCGTTCCGCTCGCGGAAGAAAGCGGCCTGATCGACCAGATTGGCGAATGGGTGTTGCGCGAAGCCTGTCGCGAAGCGGCATCATGGCGCAAGCCGCTGCAGATCGCGATCAACCTGTCCCCGGTGCAGTTGCGCCGTCCCGAACTCGTGCCGATGGTGCATTCGGTCCTGCTGGAGACCGGCCTTCCTCCCGAGCGTCTCGTGCTCGAAATCACCGAGGGCGCGCTGATGGACGACTACTCGCGCGCGGTGTCGATCCTGCGCAGGCTCAAGGCCCTCGGCGTGCGCATCGCCATGGATGATTTCGGCACCGGCTATTCGTCGCTGTCCTATCTGCAGTCCTTCCCGTTCGACAAGATCAAGATCGACCAGACCTTCATTGCGAATCTGGAACGAAATGCGCAGTCCGCCGCGATCGTACGCGCGGTGCTGGGGCTCGGAC
>JAEZBA010000292.1 GCA_023430245.1 Pseudomonadota bacterium | reverse complement strand
CCTTATAGGGGACATGGACGAGCTTGGTGCCGGCCTGCAGGTCGAAGGTCACGCCGGTGAGATGCATAGAGGTGCCGTTGCCGGGCGTGCCGTAGGTCAGGGTGTCGGGCTGCGCCTTGGCCAGCGCGATGAAGTCCTTCAGCGTCTTGGCCGGCACCTCGGGGTTCACCACCAGGACCAGCGGCGCCGATACCAGGAGCGAGATCGGCGCGAAGTCGCGCAGCGGCTGGTAGCCGAGATTGGGATAGAGGCTCGGCGCGACGCCATGCGAGCCGGTCACGCCCATCAGCAAAGTGTAGCCGTCGGGCGCTGATTTCGCGACGAATTCCGAGCCGATGGTGCCGCCGGCGCCGGCGCGGTTTTCCACGATCACGGTCTGGCCGAGGCGTTCGCGCAAGCCTTCGGAAAGCCTGCGGGCCAGCACGTCGGTGCTCCCCCCCGGCGGGAAGGGCACCACAATCCGGATGTTCTGCGACGGCCAGGTTTGCGCCTGCGCCGCGGCGAACGTCATCGTCAGGACGGCCAGGCCCGCCAGGCCCTTTAATCCGGCTCTCATGATATCGCGACGGGTCAGCATGTCCTACTCCTGGTTCGGGATGTTCGGATTGTCGGGGAGCGCGCGCCAACCGCCGCCGCCCGCCGTTTCGATGATCAGTTTGTCGCCCGCATTCCAGACAAAGCGGGCCTTCGAGGCAAGTGTTTCGATACCGCCAGCGTGCCTTTCGACGAAGGCTGCGGATGGCGCGCCATCGCCACCGCCCAGCGCGCCGGGGGCGCCGCGGCTATGCCGCTCGCCGCGATAAGACACCATGGCCGAGCCTTCCAGCAGCCGGTAGACGCGCCGAACGCCATCGCCGCCGGGATGCAGGCCGGCGCCGCCCGATCCGCGCCGGCGCGTTGTGGTCTCGACCTGGATCGGCGCCGCGATCTCCAGCATTTCCACCGGCACATTGCGGGCATTGCTGACATCGGTGGAGATTCCCGGCACGCCCGGACCAGCCGGCCCGCCGCCGGAGCCGCTGGCGATGATCTCGGTGAAGAACCAGTTGCGGCCGGCATTGTCGCGGCCGCCGGCGGAGAGCACCACGGCCACGCCGCCATTGGAGGCGACGGCGTCTTCCGGTTCGCCGAGGCGGGACAAGGCGGCGAGCATGGCGTTGCAGGCGAGTTTCACAGT
This sequence comes from Pseudomonadota bacterium, assembly GCA_023430245.1. Lineage (GTDB taxonomy): Bacteria > Pseudomonadota > Alphaproteobacteria > Rhizobiales > Xanthobacteraceae > Pseudorhodoplanes. Next base: position 7,386 of record JAEZBA010000292.1, on the reverse strand, counting down.
CGCAGTGCGGGCATTCACCGCGGCGGGGAAGCGCGGGTTGACCACGCTGCCGGCGGGCAGTTTGAGCGTAATCGGCCCGAGCATGCCGTGATTGGCCGGCGCATCCGGCGCCAGATGCCGCAGCACCGCGAAGGTTGCGGCAAGCAGCCCGGACGGCGCGGCATTGACCGGGCCCTGGGTTTGCGGCGCGGAGCCTTCGAAATCGATCTCCAGATGGGGCTTTCGGGCGCCGCCGGTCTTGCGCAGGGTCACGCGCAGCGGGACGGGCGTGTCGCTCAATCCATCGCCGTCGAGGGCATCATCGGCGATGGCGACGCCGTCGGGCAGGCAGCCGAGCGCGTCTTCGGTCATCTGGCGGGCATGGTCGATCAGCGCGTCGCTTGCACGAGCGAATGCCGGTCTGCCCATCGATTGAACCAAGTCTCCGACCTCGCGCGCGCCCAGCGAAACCGCAGCCCATTGCGCCCCAAGGTCCCCATTCAGGAGATCGGGGGCACGGCTGTTGGCAGCCAGGATGGCAGCGATACTTGCATCTTCCGTGCCGGAACGGCGCCACTGCACCGGCGGAATTCGAAGGCCCTCCTGGAAGATCTCGCGGGCATCGGGCGGGACCGAGCCTGCGGCCAGCCCGCCGACATCCTGGTGATGCAGAATGGTCGCCGCCAGCGCGACGGTCCGGTCCTGCACGCGTACCGGCCGCACAATGATAATGTCCGGCAGATGGGTGCCGCCGGACCACGGATCGTTCTGCAGAAATCCGTCGCCGTCCTGCATGGTCTGCGCCGGAAATCGGTCGAGGATGCCGCGCACGGCCGGGATCATGCCGCCCAGCAGCAACGGCAGCGAGCTAGCCTGCGCCAGCACCCGGCCGTCCGGCAGGAACAAGGCCGCCGCGCAGTCCATTCCCTCGCGAGCAACCACCGAGCAGGCCGCGCGCAACAGCGAATCCTGCATGCGATCGGCCAGACCCTCCAGCGCGATCCGGAAGATTTCATGCGCCGCCGCCTCGCGCAGCGAGTCACGGGCGGTGGTCATGCCTGTCCCCCCGCCGTGAGATTCATGGTCTGGTCCGGCGCGACCTCGCAACTCCATCCCGGCGGCAGCCAGATTGTGGTGTCGATGGCATCGATCAAAGCAGGACCGATCAGTTGGGTGCCGGCCGACAGGGACGCGCGGGAAAAAACCGGACAGCGTATCGGCGGCTCCGTTGCGACGAACCGGTGCTGCATGGGATCAGCCGGAATGCCGGCAGGTTCGGTGCGGATTGTCGTTGCGGTGTCGTTGACGTCGGACGTTGCAAGGCTGCGTAACGCGAGAATGCGCCGCCTGGTCTCAAAGGCATGACCGCGTGCGCGCTCGTGCAATGTATCGAAGCGTGCAGCCAGCGTCGCCGCATCGTCGGTTTCGGGACGAAAGGCGATGGCGAGAGAGTGGCCCTGTCCGTGATAGCTGATCTCCAACTCGTGCCGGACCATAACGCCGGCTGTACTGTCCGACCATGCCGTCATCGTCTTGAGTAATTGGGCGCAATCGTCCATGGCGCGTTTTGCGAGAATGCCGATCGCTTCTTGCGTGAGCGGCATCTCCACTGGCCGCTCGGTTTGCTCGCAAAACCCGACCTGCGTGAGGCCGGTTGCCGCCAGAACGCCGGCAGCCGGCGGCACGATCACTGTGCGGCAGCCGATGCGGTCGGCGATTTCGGCTGCGTGCAGGGCGCCGCCGCCTCCGGCTGCGATCAGCATGGCGCCTCGCGGATCGATCCCGCGCGCGAAGGCCTTGCGGCGGACGGCTTCTGCGATCAGGGCTTCTGCCACCTTCACCGCGCCGAAAGCGGTTGCCGGGACATCGCCCTCATCGACTTCAAGGCCGGACATCAGCGCGCGCGTCGCCGCGTTGCGATCGAGCGCGAGTTCGCCACCGAGACGATCGGGTAGAAGACCCGCCAGCAAGGCGGCGTCGGTGAGCGTGGGTAAAGTGCCGCCATGGCCGAAGCAGGCGGGCCCGGGACTGCTTCCGGCCGAATGCGGACCGACGCGCAGCAAGCCCCCGGCCATCCGGAGAATCGAGCCGCCCCCGATCGCGACAGAAGCGATATCGGCGGACGGAACGCGGATATCGAGTTCGCCAAGCGTAAGGGTATTGGATGTCAGCACTTCGCCGTCGGCGATCAGACAGATGTCCGTACTGGTGCCGCCGACATCGATGCCGATGGCCGTGGTCGCGGCAAGGGCGTGGCGCGCTGCTGCGTTGCGGACGGCGCTTGCGGCGGCGGCGGGGCCCGACATTGTCAGGGTCAAGGGTGCGGCTTCGCAAATGGGCGATGGCGCCAGACCTCCCACCGAACGCATGATCCAAGGGCCCGGCAGTCCTTGCGCCTGGAGCGATCGTTCAAGGCGTCCGAGATAGTCCGAGACTGTGGGACGGACATAGGCGTCGAGGACGGTCGTGAGCGTACGCTCGAACTCGCGCAGGCGTGGATCGACTTGATGCGACAGCGAGAGATGAAGCCCCGGCCATCGTGCGCGAAGCGCCGATGCGATGGCGCCTTCGTGAGCCGGATTGAGCGGCGCGAACAGGAGACACACCGCGACCGCCGGTGGCGCCTGATGCGGACCGTGGATTGCGGCGATCCGGTCGAGCGTGTCCTCCAGTGCGGACGCGTCGAGTGCCGTCACCACGTTGCCGTGCGCGTCGACGCGCTCCGACAGTTCGAACCGATGACCGTCCGGGCAGATATCCGAAGGGACTGGCGCCTCCGGAAACGGTTTCCGCAGATCGCGGCGGTTTTGTCGTCCGAGCGTCAGCACATCGGAGAAGCCGCAGGTCGTGATCAACACGACCGGCGGCTCCCGCAATTCGAGCAGCGCGTTGGTCGCAATCGTGGTGCCGTGACGCAGATGCTTGACGGCGCTGTGGTCGATTCCTTCCTTGCGAAGAAAACTCAGGAGCGCAGCCGAGATGGCGTCGGCGGTGTCTGCGCCGCTTCGCAAATGTTTGCCGGTACGCCAGCGCCCGCCCGCGGGCGGACGCGCAACGATATCGACGAAGGTGCCACCGACATCGATCGCGATATCCCATCCTGTGGAGGCCTCGCCAGGTGAGACATCGTCTGCATACGGCATCGCGGAATGGGGCATGCGCTGCGTTACTGCGCAGAACCGAAGCGATCTGCGGCAAACGGCTTCAGATCGATTTCGGGTGCCCGGCCGGCGACCAGGTTGGCAATTTCCCGGCCCGTGGTCGGCGCGCCGCACATGCCGATATGACCATGACCGAACGCGAACCACGCATTCTGCAGGCCGGGAACGCGGTCGATCACCGGCAGGCTGTCCGGCAGGCAGGGACGGTGGCCCATCCATTGACTCGTGTCGCTGATGTCGAGATGGGGAAACATCTCACGGCCTCTGTCGAGCAGGGCGTCGGCGCGCGCGTAATTCGGCGGCGCCTTCAGTCCGGCAAATTCAACCGAGCCCGCCAGCCGCAGTCCCATGCGCATCGGGTTGACCATCATATTGTGCTCGACCGCCATGACGGTGTGCTGAAGCTTCAGATTGTTGCTGCGCACGGTGACATGATAGCCGCGCTGGCTTTCCAGAGGAATGCGCGCGCCCAGCTGCGCCGCGAGCCTGCGCGACCAGGCGCCGCCTGCGACCACAACGCCGTCACAATCGATTGATTCCCCGCCTTCAAGCCTGACTCTGGTGAGACGGTCCCGGCTGCGCTCCAGTTCGGCCACGCGCTGGCGTCTAACAGCCGCACCATCCTTGACGCATTGCGCGAACAGCGCCTTGGTCAGCGCCTCCGGATCGAGGGTCGAACCATTCTGCGGTGCCAGGATCCCGAAGCGGAAGCGCCCCTTCAGATCCGGCTCCAGCTCTTCCAGTTCATCCTGACCGACATCGCGCAGTTCGACACCGAGCTTCCGGCGAAGGTCCATGCCCCATTGCCACTGGCGCGCGATGCCCTTGCTCGAATAGACATAGAGACAGCCGCTATGGCGGACGAGCCCGGTCGCGTTGGCGCGCTGTAGCAAGGGCTCGTAGCATTCGAAGATCGGCGCCAGCAGGCCACGCAGCGCGGTTGCAATCCGCGTCACCTCCGCCGGACTGGTATGGCGCATGAAGCGCATGAGCCACGGTGCAACAACGGGTGCATAGGACCATGTGATGGTGAGCGGCCCGAGCGGATCGAGCAACCAGCCGGGCACCTTCTTCCACATGCCTGGCATGCCGACCGGCAGGCAGGCAGATGGCGACAGCGATCCGGCATTGCCGAACGAGGTGGCTTCGCCCGGCTCTATGGGGTCGATGAAGGTGATCCGGTGCCCGTCACGCTGCAAGAATGCGCCGCACGCGGTACCGACAATACCGTTTCCGATGATTGCAAGATGCATGGCCGGCTGATTACCAGAAGCTCGGCTGCATTGCAGCATTTGTGGCCGCAATGCGACGGTGAATTTATCGTCACAAGTTGCCCGGCCAGACGCCAGTGCCAATAAGTCAACGCTTTGCTGCGGACACATTTCGCCGCGCGAAAGGCCGATGCGATCTAGTTTGGCTATTCCTCGATTATTCCTTGCGATCAAAAACTTTCTATCTCAGCCCATCACTCTTTTGATCGAGTCAAAACTGGCTATACTCCCCGCAGCGTGTCCGTAAGCCGCGCGATAAAGAAATTGGAGGAGTTGATGCCTCGACTGACCATCAATGGGCAGACGCATAATATCGATGTCGACCCGACGACCCCGCTGTTGTGGGTCATCCGCGAGAATGTAGGCCTGAACGGCACGAAATACGGATGCGGCATCGCACAATGCGGCGCATGCACGGTTCAGATCGAAGGCATGGGCGCGGTGCGCTCCTGCAGCCTTCAGGTCGGGGACGCCGAAGGCAAGTCCATCACCACGATCGAAGGCCTGGCCAAGAATGATGCGCTGCACAAGGTGCAACAGGCCTGGATCGACCACGACGTGCCGCAATGCGGTTATTGCCAGTCCGGTCAGATCATGGCCGCGGTGGAACTCCTCAAGAATAATCCGAAGCCGACCGACGAAGATATTGATCGCGAGATGACCAATATCTGCCGGTGCGGAACCTTCCAGCAGATCCGCGCGGCGATCCACGCCGCGGCGAAGGCATGAGGGAGGTCCGCATGAATATGGTTCCGAAAGTGAATCGCCGCGCCTTCGTCATCGGCACGGCAGCCGCCGGCGGCATGGCGCTCGGCTTCGATCTGCCGTTCGGCCGCGCCGCGCTGGCCCAGGCCGGACCAGCTCAGGGCTTCGGCGAAAACCTGACGCCGAACGAGCTCGGCATCTGGGTTGCGATCAAGCCTGACGACACGGTCGCGATTCGCGTGGTTCGCGCGGAAATGGGGCAAGGTTCGCAGACCGGCCTGGCGCAATTGATCGCCGAGGAACTGGACGCGGACTGGTCGAAGGTCACGACCGAATACCCGACGCCCATGGACAACGTGAAGCGCAAGCGCGCCTGGGGCAATTACAACTCCAGCGGCAGCCGCGCGATCCGTGAGTCGCATCAATATGTGCGGGAAGGCGGGGCGGCCGCACGCATGATGCTGGTGCAGGCGGCGGCCAATGAGTGGAAGGTGCCGGTTGCTGAATGCAGCGCGGCCAATTCGGTCGTGACGCATGGTCCGTCGGGCCGCAAGCTCAGCTACGGCAAGCTGGTCGAGGCCGCGGCCAAATTACCGGTGCCGGAAAAACCGGCGCTGAAAGATCCGAAAGACTGGAAGATTGCCGGCAAGCCGCTGAAGCGGCTCGATACCCGCGACAAGGTCGACGGCAAAATGGTGTATTCCATCGACTTCACCATGCCGGGGATGCTGAACGCCGCGATCAAGGATTGCCCGGTGTTCGGCGGCAAGGTGAAGAGCTTCGACGCGTCCAAAGTCGCCGGCATGAAGGGCGTCAAGAAGGTCGTGCAGGTCGACGACAAGGCGGTCGCGGTGGGCGCCGATACCTGGTGGCAGGCCAAGACCGCGCTCGAAGCACTGCCGATCGAGTGGGACAAGGGGCCGAATGCCAATGTGTCATCGGAATCGATCGCCAAGTGGCTCGAGGAGGGCCTGACCGCGGATACCAAGTTCGTCGGCAACAAGTCGGGTGATGTCCAGGCTGCGCTCGGCGGCGCCGCGAAGAAGATCGAGGCGGTCTATTCCTATCCGTACCAGAACCACGTCTGTCTCGAGCCGATGAATGCCACGGTGCTTTACACGCCGGAAAAGTGCGAGGTCTGGACCTCGTCGCAGAACGGCGAGGCGGCGCTGGCGGCCACCATCGCGGCCTCCGGTCTTCCAGCGGACAAGTGCGTCGTACATCGCCTGATGCTCGGCACCGGCTTTGGACGCCGCACGCGCAGCGAATATGTGACCGAGGCGATCAACATTGCCAAGCAGATGCCGGGCGTGCCGATCAAGATGATCAAGTCCCGCGAAGAGGATATGACCAACGGCGTCTACCATCCGGTGACGCAGTGCAAGCTCACCGGTGCGCTCGACAAGGACAACAATCTTGTCGGCCTGCATATGCGCCTCTCCGGCCAGTCCATCCTGGCTTATGCGCGTCCGGAGGCGATGCAGGGCGGGTCCGACCCCATCGCGTTTCAGGGACTCAATGCCGGCGGCGCCGAAGGCCAGTTCGGCTACGACATCCCGAACTTGCTGATCGATTACTCGATGCGCAATCCGCACGTCCCGCCGTGGTTCTGGCGCGGCGTGAACAACAATCAGAATGCGATCTATCTCGAATGCTTCATCGACGAACTGGCGCACGCGGCCGGGCAGGATCCGCTCGCATTCCGCCGCAAGATGATGAGCAAGCATCCGAAGCATCTCGCGGTTCTGAATGCGGTCGCGGAGAAGGTCGGCTGGGACAAGCCGGCGCCCGCCGGTATCTTCCGAGGCATCTGCCAGCATATGGGCTACGGCAGCTATGTCGCGGCCGCGGCCGAAGTGTCGGTGAAGGACAACAACATCAAGATGCACCGGATCGTCGCGGCGACCAATCCCGGTCACGCGGTTAATCCGGCGCAGATCGAGCGGCAGATCGCCGGCTCGTTCGTGTATGGGTTGTCGGCTTTGTTCCACGGCGGCATCACCATCAAGGACGGTGCGGTGGTCGAGACCAACTTCGATACCTATGGTTCGATCCGCATGGCCGAGATGCCGCATGTCGAGTCGATCATCATCCCCACCAACGATTTCTGGGGTGGTGTCGGCGAGCCCACGATCTTCGTGGCGGCACCCGCGGTGCTCAACGCGATCTTCGCGGCGACGGGCAATCGCTATCGTTCGTTCCCGCTGAAGAACCACAATCTGCAGATCTCGTGATTCGCGTCGACCGTAGACATGTGATCAAGGCAGCCG
>JAEZBA010000278.1 GCA_023430245.1 Pseudomonadota bacterium | reverse complement strand
TTGATGTCGAGATGCAGTTCGCCCATCCCCTTCAGGATGGTCTGGCCGCTTTCGGTGTCGGTCGACACGCGGAAGGACGGATCCTCGGCGGCAAGCTTTGCCAGCGCGACACCGAGCTTTTCCTGGTCGGCCTTCGACTTCGGCTCGATCGCGATTTCGATCACCGGCTCGGGGAATTCCATCTTTTCGAGGATGACCGGCTTGTCCGGATCGCACAGCGTGTCGCCAGTGCGGGTCTCCTTCAGACCGGCCAGCGCAACGATGTCGCCGGCATAGGCCTCCTTGATGTCTTCACGGTTGTTCGCATGCATCAGCAGCATGCGGCCCACCCGCTCCTTGCGCTCGCGGGTCGAATTGACGACGCCCGTGCCGCTCTGAAGGATGCCCGAATAGATGCGGCAGAAGGTGATGGTGCCGACGAACGGATCGTCCATGATCTTGAAGGCGAGCAGCGACATCGGCTCGCTGTCGTCCGGCTTGCGCACCAGCTCGTTGCCCTGGTCATCGATTCCCTTGATGGCGGGAACGTCGATCGGCGACGGCAGATAATCCACGACCGCGTCAAGCAGCGGCTGCACGCCCTTGTTCTTGAAAGCCGAGCCACACAGAACCGGATAGAAGGCTCCGCTCAGCACCGCCTTGCGCAGCAGCCGCTTCAGCGTTGCCTCGTCGGGCTCGACACCATCGAGAAACGCGGTCAGCGCGTCGTCATCGAGTTCGACGGCGGCCTCGATCATCTTCTCGCGATATTCCTTCGCCTGGTCGAGCATGTCGGCAGGAATGTCGATGTCCTTGAAATTGGCACCGAGCGCCTCGTCTTCCCAGACCACGCCCTTCATGCGCACCAGGTCAATAATGCCCTTGAACTGGCTCTCAGCGCCGATCGGCAGCTGAATGGCGACCGGCTTCGCGCCCAGACGCTTCACGATGTCGTCGAGACATTTGAAGAAGTCGGCGCCGATCTTGTCCATCTTGTTGGCGAACACGATGCGTGGGACGCGATACTTGTCGCCCTGACGCCAGACGGTCTCGGTCTGCGGCTCAACGCCCTGGTTGCCGTCGAGCACCACGACCGCGCCGTCGAGCACGCGCAGCGAGCGCTCCACCTCGATGGTGAAGTCCACGTGGCCCGGGGTGTCGATGATGTTCAGGCGCTTGCCGTTCCAGAACGCGGTCGTCGCAGCCGACGTAATGGTAATGCCGCGCTCCTGATCCTGCTCCATCCAGTCCATCGTCGCGGCGCCTTCATGCACCTCGCCGATCTTGTGGCTCTTGCCGGTGTAATAGAGAATCCGCTCGGTCGTCGTCGTCTTCCCGGCATCGATGTGAGCCATGATGCCGAAATTGCGGTAGTCCTCGATCTTATGGAGACGGGGCATTGGACGTCCTTTACCAGCGGTAATGCGAGAAGGCGCGGTTGGCTTCCGCCATGCGATGCACGTCTTCGCGCTTCTTGACTGCATTCCCCCGGTTATTCGATGCGTCGAGCAGCTCGGCCGAGAGCCGGTCCATCATCGTCTTTTCGTTGCGGTCGCGCGCGGCCGAGATCAGCCAGCGGATCCCGAGCGCCTGACGGCGGGTCGAACGCACTTCGACCGGCACCTGGTAGGTCGCACCGCCGACGCGCCGCGAGCGCACTTCGATCGACGGCATGACGTTGTCCAGCGCCTGCTGGAAGACCTGCAGCGGATTGGACTTGGTCTTGCCTTCGATGATGTCGAAGGCGCCATAGACGATCCGCTCGGCGGCCGATTTCTTGCCGTCATACATCAGTGAATTCATGAATTTGGAAACGATGAGATTGCCGAATTTCGGATCCGGATTGATCTCGCGCTTCTCGGCAGAGTGACGACGGGACATGACGCGCTACCTCACTTCGGCCGTTTCGCGCCGTACTTGGACCGGCGCTGCTTGCGGTTCTTCACGCCCTGCGTGTCGAGCACGCCGCGGACGATGTGATAGCGGACGCCCGGAAGATCCTTCACGCGGCCGCCGCGGATCATCACAACCGAGTGCTCCTGCAGGTTGTGGCCCTCGCCCGGGATATAGCCGATGACCTCGAACTGATTGGTCAGGCGCACCTTGGCGACCTTGCGAAGCGCCGAGTTCGGCTTCTTCGGCGTGGTCGTATAAACGCGCGTACACACGCCGCGCTTCTGCGGCGACGCCTGCAAAGCCGGCACCGTGTTGCGGTAGGTCGGTTTGACCCGGCCCTTGCGGATCAATTGATTGATCGTCGGCATCCGATTTAAGCCTTCATCCTCACCGTCGGGACCGCCATCCAGATGGCCCCTCGCCAGAACGCGCGTTTCCACGCGCAAAACGAAACCACGCCATCCGCTCCGGCTTTTGCGGATTGGCGCTTCGCGATGCAGAGGACCACGAAGCTCATCGCCTCGCGGTCATGACTTTTCCAACTGGCTTCTTGCCGTCAGCGGCAGCGTTTGAGAGTCATTCGTCGAGGCTTTGGGTCGCCGTCCGCAGCGCGTCAAAAGAGCTTTTCAACTCAATGACTTAGATGCTGCTTTCGGGATGCCGTGCCGACGAGGCGAAACTCACCGCCTGCCGAAAGTGGCGCGTGTGTATCGGCCATGGGGGGTGAAGTCAAGCAAAGAAGTCCAGACTTTCCGGGCCTTTCGGGCATTTCATGTGCGGCACCGACGCATATGACAGCGGGGCCAGAATACCGCCGCCCGGCGCCGCAGGGGCGGCCCGTCAGCCCAACCTTTCCGCTCGAACGGTCCCGATCGGGCGAAAGCCCTATCATAGCACCACACATCGGCCTCTCCAGCATGCGGCACGTCGAGTGGAGGTCTTATATTACCTGTTCCC
>JAEZBA010000181.1 GCA_023430245.1 Pseudomonadota bacterium | reverse complement strand
AAATAGACGGCGAACTTCTCCGCTGGCCCGAATTGGAGCGCAAAGCGCGCGACCAGCGGCGCGATCAGCGTGATCATGATCACGGCAAACAATGCACCCACAAACGACGATGTAAACGCCGCGGTCAACGCCTCCGCGGCCTTGCCCTGCCGCGCCATCGGATAGCCGTCGAATGTGGTCGCGACCGACCACGGCTCGCCGGGTATATTGAACAGGATCGAGGTAATGGCGCCGCCGAACAGGGCACCCCAGTAAATGCAGGTCAGCATGATGATGGCTGACGAAGGCGACATCGAAAACGTCAGCGGCAGGAGAATCGCGACGCCGTTTGCTCCTCCAAGGCCCGGAAGCACGCCGATGATGAGGCCGAGAATGACCCCGATCACCATCAGCCCGATGTTGTAAGGCTGTAAGACGGTCTGGAAACCCTGAAAGAGATTGACGACTTCTTCCATCGTGCTAGCTCCCCGCCCCTTGCAATCGCGCAGTCGTTTTTCGTCGTGGCAACGGCGCCGCCACTCTTCTTGCTAACGGATCAAAAACCGAACCAACTCTCGATCGGTCCTTTAGGAAGCGCGACCAGGAACCAGCGCTCAAAGACGACGAAAGTGATGAGCGGCATCGCAATCGCGAGGCTCAGCGTCTTGATCCAGCTGTAGCCTCCGAGCCAGCGCATGAAGAGCGCGATCAGCAAAGCGGACGCGAGATAGATGCCGATATAGGGCATGACGAACACGTACACGGTCGCCGGCACCAGAACTTTCGCGACCTGCCCGAGCTGGCTCCACTCAGCGAACATTCCACTGAAGCTGGCGTCGCGCTGGGCGTTGAAGAGGTTGACGAGGCTGCCGCCGATAATGATCAGCCCGACATAGAACGGAATAAAGCCGGCGCGCGGGCCTTCGAGCCCCCACCCGATTCCGACCTGCAGGCTGCCGTAGACGACGATCGCGCCGAACAGCAGCATCGCTACAGCGACGCCGACCTCGAACGTTTTGTAAGACGGACCGGAACTGCGCGACTCTTGTGTATTCATAATAACCTCGGACAGGTCAAAAAAAGGCCGGCGATCCATGATGGACGCCGGCCTCGGTCTCGATCAGTTCCCGGCGAGGAAGCCGGCTTCTTTCATCAGCGTCCGGTGGCGCTCTTCTTCCTTGGCGACCCATTTGGCGTAGTCGTCACCGGTCATGAACGTGGTGTTGAACGCACCGTTGTTCATCAGGGTCTTCCATTCCGGGGTCTCGCGCACCTTCTTGAACAGCTCGACGTAGAAGTCGACCTGCTCCTTGGTGGCCTTGGGCGACATGAAGATGCCACGCAGCATCAGATATTCCATGTCGATCCCCTGCGACTTGCAGGTCGGGATATCGGCCCAGGACATGTCGGCGGTGACCTTTTCCTTGTATTCGAGCGGCTTGCCGTCGAACACGCAGAGCGGACGCACCTTGCCGCCGCGCCATTGTGCGACCGCCTCGATCGGGTTGTTCACGGTCGAATCGACGTGATTGCCGACAAGCTGGACCGCGACCTCACCGCCGCCCTTGAACGGAATGTAGGTCATCTTGGTCCCGGTCGCCTTCTCCAGCGCAACCGTGATGATCTGGTCTTCTTGCTTGGAGCCCGTGCCGCCCATCTTCATCGAGCCGGCGGGCGCCTTCTTCAGGGCGTCGACGTAGTCCTTGACGTTCTTGTAGGGCTTGTCGGCATTCACCCAGAGCACGAACTCGTCGAGCGCCAGCATCGCAACCGGAGTGAGATCCTTCCAGTTGAACGGAATGCCGGTCGCGAGCGGCGTCGTGAACAGGTTCGACAGCGTAATGATGATCTTGTGCGGATTGCCGGCCGAAGACTTCACATCCAGGAAGCCTTCGCCACCGGCACCGCCAGCCTTGTTGATCACGACCATCGGCTGCTTCATCAGATTGTGCTTGGTCACGATCCCCTGGATCGCGCGCGCCATCTGATCGGCACCGCCGCCGGTACCGGCGGGGATGATGAATTCCACGGGACGCGTTGGCTCCCATGCGGCCTGTGCCGGCAGCGCGAAGCTACCGGCAGTCAAAGCGGCAAGTGCTCCAACAGCAATACGCGCTTGCGATATCTTCATATGCGTTCCTCTCCCATCGATTAGATCGCGCCAGTCTGTGCCAGCTTCGATAGCGTTGCCACAAGTTAGGCCCGCATCCATGCGACATATTCGCATTTGCTGACCACGCCCCGTAGAACCACAGGGTAGGCACATCAAACCAAGTTTGAAAAGAGAATTATTCATAATAACGTCGACGTAACGAGAAATATTTGCAGCGCGCGCGCAAATTTGGCGACAACGCAGCGCAACAAATTTGCACTGCGACGCACAAAGAAACCGCTCAAACAGTTTGGTTTGCGATCGCGACGGTGGAGTTATCCGTCGCTGAGAAAAAAACAGATGCAGAATGGCGCAAGCGTTTGCTTCACGTTTAGCGATGCCAGCCAACGTTCGAGTAGATCACTCGACACGGACAATAACCGGCAAATGAAGCGTCAATGATCAATGCACGGAGCGCATGATCGCCGATAGACTTTCCGAATGTGGATGCGGCGTCCGACGCGGGCCGATTCAGTAGCCAGCGTCAGACAGACCCAAGCCGCTGCGTCTCAAGTCGGGTCTATTGCGAGGACGTCGGTTGCTGCGCGGCATCCGTCGGCACGGATGGCTTCGCCTGCATCTCCGCCGGTGGAGGCGTCGGCGCAGTCTCAGCAGGCAGGGCCGAGGCCTCAGCCTTCACGGGCTCCGCCGGACTTGCCGCAGATGCTGCCGGGGTGGTCGCCGTCGTCGCAGGCGCTGCCTCCACCGCAGCCGGCGTCACGGCTTCGACCGGTTGCGGCTTCTGCATCGGCGTTTCCGAAATCGCCGGACGCAATTGCTCCCGGGTGCCGATATCCTTGCGCACCGCAAGCAGGACGTTGGATTCGTTCGTCCGCCAGCGATAGCCCATGCCCCAGTCGATTGGCTTGTAAGGACCGCGGCGATAGATTTCGGCAAGCTGATTCTGATGACGACCTGGGAAGATTGCGATCGGACCGAGATAGCGGCCGAAGGGATGCAGCGCCCATTGATCCTGCTTCAGGTAAACAACGGGGATTCCGGAATCGTCTTGCACGATGTAGTCGGCCTTGCCGACGATGAAGTCGCGCACCTGCGAAAACCCGCCACTATGCGGCAGATAGGATGCTGCCTTGAACAGGGCGTCACCCCTGCCGAAACTATCGACGAATTTCAGGAAGCCGGAATTCTTCACCCCGCCATCGGACACATCAGTCGAGAAGTAATACAGCGTCTGCTTCGGCTTTCCGGGGCTGTGAAACGTGATCCTTACGCCCTGTACGCCACGCTGCGGCGAACCGCTTTCGACCGGCGCGACCGTTCCATCCGGGCTGAGCGTAACGAGGTTGATGTCATCGATCGTCTTTCCGGAGCGCGCGATGTAGACCATCAGGATCGGCAGCGTTCCTGACAAAGCGGTTTCGCGCAGCTGATGCTTCATGTTCTTGGTGATGAAGAAGCTGAGCGAGATCGACGACGCCATCGACGAGCGAAGGTTACCGAGCGCACGGCGGGTATAGTCGTTGATCACCGGAATGCGCCCGACGGGCTCGAGCCCGCTCAGGATGTAGG
>JAEZBA010000179.1 GCA_023430245.1 Pseudomonadota bacterium | reverse complement strand
GGCAATTCGCTAAGCGTTCCGAGAGCGGTCATTTGTGCGTCTCCTGTTTTCCTTTTTCCTTTTTTGTCCGTTTGCCGCCTCTTTCCTTGTTGCAGATCAAGCCGCGTGGCCGGCCTCGACCGCTCGCGCCTTGGCACCGGTCAGACCGTTGCCACCGTAGATCCAGCGAACGGAATGGTTGAAATCGTCCGGCGTCTTGTCCTTCAACCAGGCATTGCGCACCAGCCGCTCGACGCCGTCGACATGGAAGATGCGACCGAGTTCGCGCGACGACAGCACGACGCGATAGGCGCGCGGAATGCGAATGGTCTCATAGGCTTTCAGTGCCGCGGTGACGTCGCCACCCGCCTTCTCGAACGCATCGGACAGACAGACCGAGTCCTCCATCGCCATGCAGGCGCCTTGCGCAAAATACTGGTAGGTCGGATGCGCGGCGTCGCCGAGCAGAGCGACATTGCCGTCGACCCAGCTGGGAATTGGATCGCGATCGCCAAGCACCCAGCGGCGCCAGTCCTTCGGGATTTCGAGAACCCTGCGGATTCGCGGCACGATGTGCTGGAATTTTGCGACCACCTCTTCGCGCTTGCCGGGTTCGTTGCTGCCGACATTTTCCAGGTCGGTGACGAAGGTCGCGACCAGATTGAAGGTCTTCCAGCCCTGCAACGGGTAATGCACGAAATGAGTTTTCGGACCGACCCAGATCGCCGCCGCGTTCCAGCGCAGGTCTTCCGGCATCTGCTCGATCGGAAGCACGGCGCGATAGGCGACATGGCCGGACAATCGCAGCGGATCGCCGCCGGTCATCTGCTCGCGGATCGCCGACCGGATGCCGTCGGCACCGATCAGCGCATCGCCCTCATATACGTTTCCGGCCGCGGTCTTCACCCGCACGCCGTTCGGCGTGTTCTCGTAGGAGACGACGCGTTGATTGTTGACCAAGGTCACATTCGCGGATTCACGGCAGGCATCGAGAAACGCGGAGTGCAGATCGGCACGGTGAATCACCGCATACGGGTTGCCCATGAACTTGCGGAACGGTTCGTCGACCGGCGCCTTCAGGATTTCCTCGCCCGACAGGCCATCCATCATGATCAGATGGTCGATATAGACCGCGCGCTCGCGGCAGGTCTTGCCGACGCCCAAATAGTCCATGGCGTGAAAGCCATTCGGTCCGATCTGGATGCCAGCGCCAATCTCCCCGAAGGTATCGGCCTGTTCCAGCACGGTAACCTTTGCGCCGGTGCGCGCCATGCCCATTGCTGCGGACAGGCCGCCGATGCCGCCGCCGGCCACGATCACTGATGGTTGCGATGTTTTCGCCATATCCACTCCTCCCGAATGCGCCCGGCCAGCTGGCTTGGCATTTGGCTTTGGCCATTTTTTAACAGCATACTGTTTTTCAGTATACTGTCAATCTGGCTGGCGGCCGCGCGCCCTGCCCGGCTGCGATGGCGATTGAACCGCCGCCTGCTGGCGTTCACGCTGCACCCGATCCAGCCTTTCCCGCAGCCTCCGCTGCAGCATGGCCATACTGCGCGCCCCCGTCGCGCTCAGCTTTCTCACGATTGCGCGGCACCGGCCGCGGCTGTTCACCCGCGCATTGCACATCGCGTCCGCAACAGCCGCGCCCGCGTTTGCACGACTTGCGGTGGCAATGCCGCCACGACTGTTTCACGTCCATCATCTTGCGCAACCGGATACGCCGCAGCATTCTGCGGCCGCAAGGCGCCAGTCTTGGTTCACGCCGTTTCCGGCGTGCGCGGCCTGTCAGCAGGCCGCCCGCCTCGCGACGCTCCACGTCGGCGATTTCGCGCTCCGGAGCCGTTCTTCCGGGACTGGCCGGATGAGCCGCGCCCATCCTTATCCCGCAGGCTTTCGCCCGCGTTCGACCAGGCCTCGTCCAGCAGGACTACCTGCAGACCCCCATAGTGGGGCCGGACGGCCAACCCGAAGCGTCCCAGAGGCAGGGTTACGAATCCCACCCGCAGGCGCCGCCCTCACCCCGCGTCTCGTGGCGTCCCAGGAAACGCCCCTCGTTGGGATGCGGTATTTAGGAATATAATCCATTATATGGAAATTGTCAAGCACCGCTATGATCGCGCCATCAAAAGGAGGCACGTCGATGCCCGGGATCAGCGGACGCCAGATCGCCGCCGCGCGCGCACTGGCGGATATCAGTCAGCAGGATCTGGCCGGCCGGGCCCGCATTCCGCTCGCGGATTTGCTGCGTCTCGAAGCCTATGGCGCAGCGCTGCTGCCGGACGACGTACATACGGAGGCGATCCGCAACGCGCTCGACAGTTTCGGTGCGGTCTTCGTCGCCGAAGGTCACGGCCTCGGGTCCGGCGTGCGGCTGAAGTTTTCGCGTCAGGACGTGAAGCAGATCGGCCGTCTTGAAAACGAAGGCGGCCCGGCTGCGGATGACGACGTGCCGTAGGTGAGACAATCGCAGCGCTCGCGGCTGCGCGAAGGCTATTTCGCCTTCGGTACGCAAGCCTGCTCGATCCGGTCGACCCTGGCTTGCAACTCCGGCGTGATGTCCTCGATAATCCGCTCGACCTCGGCCGCATTGAACTGCGCCACCATCTGCTCGGCGGTGCATCGGCAATAGGCCGCCATCATTGCTTCGGACACGCCCTTGTTTTCAGGTGCCGTCCGCTGATTTTCGAGACAGCCCTGCGCGACCTCGTTTACGAAATCCGCGCGCTCACCGGCGCTCAGGGTTTCACCGAGCGCCTTGCCGTCTTGTGCAGATGCTGGCACCGCCGGAGCAAACGACATGATCGCCACCGGCACAATGACGGCGAGAAAGAAGCGTCGTTTCATGGAGGCGCGCCTCGCCGTTCCTGTCTGCGCGATCAACGATGCAGACAGCATGCCCATCGCCGCGCCTTATACGACGGCCTCTTCGATGCGGCGCAGATCGTGCTCCGGCAGGACGCGGTCGTATTTCTCCTGCTCGGAGCGGATGCAATAACGCGGGTTGTCGGCGTCGCAAGGGATGAGGCGCACAATCCGGTAACGGCCGGGGGCTGCCGATCGCAATGTCGACGGTACGACATCGACCCATTCGCCGACTTTGAATTGATGCACGCGATCACTCATAACCCGTCTCCGCTCATGGCCGGCCGCTCCCTCGACGTGATCGAACGACCCGGCTTCGTGTTGATGCCGCCCGGTTTGTGGGTGGCACTGTCGTTGTCGCAGGCAAATCGGTCCGCTACGCCGCGCGCGGCGACATCGCAGGATCGGCTCGGACTGGGCAATACGATCGACATGTTGCGCTCGTCATGCGGAGCCGATCGCAGCGTCTGCCGATGACGACAAGCCTACAAACGACGATGAAGATTGGACATTGATGGCAGGAGCGCCATCGTCCGATCTGCAACCCGCGGGCATCAGCCGGTTTGGGTGAGCCGCTGGTTCATTATGGCCCTTTATGGACCCAAATCGTTTGAAATTCCAGCATTTTCGGGCCAGGCGCGAATTAAGGCGGCAGCGCCTTAATTCGCATCCCGGACCGCAGATAGCGGCCCCACCGGGGGCTGCGCGCTACATCTTCAGCAGCCGCTTCGCATTCCCGCTCAGGATCTTCACCTTGTCCTCGTCGGACAACGGAATGGTATCGACCCAGTCGGCGCCGGGCTTGTTCATCACGAACGGCCAGTCGACGGCGAACAGGATGCGGTCGACGCCCATCTCCATCACCGTGCAGAGCAGCGCCGGATTGGAGAAGAAGCCCGACGTGGTGACGTAGAAATTCTTGCAGAACACGTCGCGGAAGCTCTTCGACTTCTGCCCCGGCCGCGCCAGCGCATGATCGATGCGCCAGACCAGGAACGGCAGCGTCTCGCCGAGATGGCCGAGAATGATCTTCAGCCTCGGATGCTCCTGGAACAGTCCGGACAGGATCATGCGGATCGCGATGGTCGCGGTCTCCACCGTGAAGCCCCAGGCCGCGCGGATCACCATCGGGTAATCCTTGATGTAATCCTTGTAATAGGCGTCCATCACCGCCGGCATCGGCACCGATGGATGCAGATAGATCGGCACGTCGAGCCGCTCGGCTTCGGCAAAGACCGGGCGCAGCGCCTTGTCGTCGAGCCACACGCCGTTGGCGAGGCCGTGGATCATCGCGCCCTTGAAGCCGTTCTTGACGCAGCGTTCGAGTTCGGCCGCGGCAGCCTGCGGATCGGAGGTTGGCAGCGCGCAGAAGCCCGCGAACCTCGTCGGGTATTTGGCGATGGCGTCTGCGAGGCGGTCGTTGACGCGTTTGGTCAGCGCGATGCCCTCCGGCCCCGTGAGCTCCTGCGCCGAAGGCGAACCGTGCGACAGCACCTGGATATCGATCCCCGCCTCATCCATCTCGCGGATGCGTAATTCGCCGAGATCGCGCAGGCGGCGCACCTGCTCCTCCGCCTGTGTGGCACGGCCGATGCCGGTATAGGTCGCGGATAATTCCTCGTCCCAGTAATGCTCCTCGATGGCGATGATCGGACAGGCAGGCTTCTTGCGCATGGTACTCCCCCGCATGGATGTGCGGGCGCGGTCTAGCACATCTTCGGCCGAAACAGGCTACCGCCCGGCACGCTCCAGATGCTCGCGCAGGATGCGGACATTGCGCCGGTTCGCCCGGAACATCACGTCGAAGACGTCGCCGGCAAC
>JAEZBA010000175.1 GCA_023430245.1 Pseudomonadota bacterium | reverse complement strand
TGGGGCATGGTGGTCGTGTCGGTGAAGCAGAAATATGCCGGCCATTCGGCGCAGGTGCTGGCGCTCGCCGCGCAATGCCCGGCGGCCGCCTATTTCACCAAATGGGTGATCGTGGTGGACGAGGACGTCGACCCGCCCGACCTCAACGATGTGCTATGGGCGCTGTCGACGCGGTGCCATCCGTCCGAGGATATCGACATCCTGCGCAATACCTGGTCCACCGGCCTCGATCCGAGCCAGTTTCCGCCGGAGGCGCGGCCTTACGGATCGAAGGTTTTGATCAACGCCTGCAAGCCGCATCGGCACCTGGCCCAATTCCCGCAATCGACCCTGCTGCGGAAGTCGGTTCATGACCGCGTAGTGGCGCGCTGGTCGGAACTGGGATTCAGCGGCACGCCGCGGAAGATGACGGCGTTCCACGACGAGTGAGCCTCGCGTTCCGGGCGCTGCGCAGCATGCAGCGATGCGCTGCCATGTCCTCGATTCAGATTTTCAAACAGCCACGGTTTTTCGCTGCCGCGATGCGTCTCCGCATCCGGAGCATGAGGCGTGAGGGGCGGACGGCGCGCCGACAAGCGCAGGGCCGTTCCTGAATGCTGCATCCCATCGCTGAGATACAGCCGCCTCTCGGCGCACCGTCCTGGCGGCGTTCTCATCCCGGCGCCGGGCCGCGCTTTGCCTCCATGCGCCTGAAACTGCGCATGGCGTCAGCCAGCTCCTGGCAGGGGTCCGTAGTGACCCCGGGCGGAGCCCCGGCACCGCCCGAGTGCAAGCTTGCGAAGCTTGCCCGCAGGCGCCGCACCCTGCTCCGCCATCAAGACGCCTCCGGACGGCGCCCCTCATCGAGCAAGGTGGAGGACTATAGTCATAATAGGAATATTGTCGCAATTATATACTTGACTTAGCATCGGTCATTTGGCATATATCGGCTCATAGGAGCCGATCATGACCGCTTTGACCGCACCCGAATTCACCAACGAGGAAGCCGCGATTGCCCATGTAGAGGCGTCGCGCTGGCCCGATGGCGTGTCCTGCCCCCATTGCGGATCGGTCAATGTCCGCCGCATGGAAGGCAAGACGCAGACTGGAATGTTCCTGTGCAACGATTGCCGCGACAAGTTCACCTGCCGCACCAAGACCGTCATGGAGCGCAGCCATATCCCCGTCCATAAGTGGCTGCTGGCAATCCACCTGCTGACCTCCAGCAAGAAAGGCATGTCTGCGCACCAGTTGCACCGCATGCTTGGCATTACCTACAAATCCGCATGGTTTCTGGCGCACCGTATCCGCGAAGCGATGACCGACAAGTCGCCCGCTGGCATGGGCGGCGCTGGTCATCAAGTGCAAGCCGACGAAACCTATTATGGCAACACGTCAAAGCGCGCGAAACACTACCGCAAGGGCCACTCGCACAAGTCAGGCGTGGTCGCGCTGGTCAATCCCGCGACTGGCGAGGCCCGCGCGTTTCAGGTCGAAACCGCAACTGCTGAGGTTGTCCGCGAAATCCTCTATACGAACGTCCACCGCGGGTCGACGCTCGTTACCGACGAAAGCGGCCTCTACAAAGCGACCGGTAAGTCATACGGCCAGCACGAGACCGTGCTTCACGCTGGCCGCGAATATGTCAACAAGGACGGCTTCACCACGAACAACGTCGAAAACTTCTTCGGTATCTTCAAGAAGGGCATGGTTGGCGTTTATCACTTCTGCGGCGAACAGCACTTGCAGCGCTACTTGAACGAATTTTCCTTCCGCTACACTCACCGCATTGGTGTTGGCGTGAACGACGCGGAGCGCGCGGCTCTTGCCCTTAAGGGCATTGAAGGCAAGCGCCTCACGTATCGACGGACTAACTAAACAGCGCTCGCGCTTTATCAAGCACAACGCGAAGCGCTTCCTACGCTGGAGAAAGCGCTATGAAGGCTGACGTTGAAATCTACGCCACCGATTCAGAGATTATTGTCAGCAAGAATCAGGCGAACCAGTTAATTGCTCGATTTCAGATAGTCGAGCAATTACCAAGCGGTCCCCAACGTAGCGGTAAATTTCTGCATCTTTCACTGACATCGGCGCAGGCAACGCGCCTGCTTGGCATGCTCCAAGCGTGGCATGCGAGAATGGGGCTCCCCGATCCAGTGACGCCCGAAATGATAGACGTTCCCCGGGCAAAAGATCGAAGCTAAGCCTCATCTTTTGGCTTCTTTTTCTTCGGCGCAGCTTTCTTCTTGCCCACCTTCATTTCAGAATGCGGCTTGGGGGGCGTGCTGAGTAGATTTTTCAACGTCCTTTGAAACTTGGCGTCTTTTACGGGATTTTTGACCATGAGCGATCCTGCTCAAGAGGACTTCTTTGCTGCCATAGGACGCTTAACGGTCTCATGGGCCCTGCTAGAAACAGCAATTGACGCAAACGTCACCATCATTCACCAGCGCGTTGGGGGTCACGAGATTGAACCAGAAGCCCCTTGGGCGCTCGCCCGTAAACTTAAATTCCTGAAAAGATGCTTCAATCGAATTGATCGCCTTAAGCCGATGCAGGAAATGGCAGCTACCACTTTCACCAACATAAAGGTAGCATCCGATTTCCGCCATGACATTGTTCATGGAGCCGTGGAGTCGCTCCCAGGAGCGCAGCAGGTTTACACGCTTTCAGTTCTGAGTAGGGGTGACAAAACGCCAAAAATCAGGCGCGTCGAAGTCACCGTAAATTCAATTCTCAGCGAAGATCACCGGGCGCGCATGCTTACCGGCAGCGCGCTAAAGATTGCCGAATGGCTTATTGCCGAATTCCTCACGGCAGACAGCAACGATACGACCAGCGAGATCGCTCGCTAAATCGTCGGATACTTCCCACTCCGAGATCATGCGAGCAACGCGCATCTCTAAATCTTGAGCCGGCCTGTCGGGTTCTGTTTTTACCGTCATTTTGTGCTAATTCAAGTATATAATTGCGAATATTGTCAAGCGCACGAGCGATTCACCGCGTCTTCGCCGCATACGTCTCGAACGCCGCGCGCAGCCCGGGCGGCATTTCCACCGACCGCCGCGACTCAAGCGACATCATCGCGGTCACGGTGCGCGCCCGCAGCCGCTCGATGCCATCCTTGTGGCCGACGATCACAAGCGTCAGCGACGAGCGGCCGATCTTTTCGATCAGCAGGGTCAGATCGAGTTTCTCGCCCATGCGGCTCGGGATCTTGAAATCCGTATCGATATGCACGAACGGAAATCCATGCTGGTCGTGCAGAATCAGGTCGGCGTAATTGACCTTCAGCTCTTCGGTGTACCAGTCCTCGATCAGCCCGTTGAACATATTGAAGTAATGCGGAAAATAGACGATCCCGGCGGGGTCGCAGTGCGAGAAGCGGATCTGGACCGTGCGTGTGAATGCGCCCGCAGGCGCAGTGAACCGGGTTTCCTGCATCGTCGGCTGTCCCAAATTGAATCCGGCCACATCAACTACATCATGGCCGGCTTCCGATCACCGACTATCTGCTCATACCAGCGTTATCGCGGGCGCGGTGCTGCCATCGTGCTTTGAGGGGGTTGCAACACCCGCTACAATGCTTCAGCAATTGAAGCCTGTCCGCCGCCCGGGTTGGTTGCATGGCTCACGATCACGACCACCATCACGATCACAACCACCATCACGACGACGATCACTCCGAACTGTCGGAGATGCAGCTGCGCGTGCGCGCGCTGGAGACGATCCTGATCGAGAAGGGCTATGTCGAACAGGCCGCACTCGACGCGATCGTCGAGGCGTATCAGACCAAAATCGGGCCGCGCAACGGCGCGCGCGTTGTCGCCAAGGCGTGGACCGATCCCGCCTTCAGACAGGCGCTGCGCGACGATGCCACGGCGGCGGTGAACGCGCTCGGCAATGTCAGCCCGGTCGGCGCGCATCTGGTCGCTGTCGAGAACACGCCCGCTCGCCACAACATGGTCGTCTGCACGCTGTGCTCCTGCTATCCGTGGGAAATGCTCGGCCTGCCGCCGGTCTGGTACAAGTCCGCGCCCTACCGTTCGCGGGCGGTGAAAGACCCGCGCGGGGTGCTGAGCGATTTCGGTGTCACCCTCGGCGACGGCACCGAAATCCGGGTGTGGGATTCGACCGCGGAAACGCGCTTCCTCGTGATCCCGATGCGTCCGGCGGGAACGGACGGCTGGACCGAGGAGCAACTCGCAGACCTCGTGACGCGCGATTCCATGATCGGCACCGGACTGGCGATCGCGCCAGCGGAGGCGAAACGATGACCGGTGTGCACGACATGGGCGGCGTCGCGGGCTTCGGCAAAGTCGAGCCGGAGCCGAACGAACCGGTCTTCCACGCGCCATGGGAAGGCCGGGTGATGGCGATGACCCGCGCAATGGGCGCCAATGGCGGGCTCAACATCGACATGCAGCGCTTCGCGCGCGAGTTACTGCCGGCCGAGGTCTATCTCGCCAGCTCCTACTATAGGATCTGGCAACTGGGTTTGGAGAATCTGCTGGTCGAACGCGGGCTGATCGATGCGGACGAGCTCGCCTCCGGCCACGCGCTTCGCTCCGGACCGCCGCTGCCGCGCGGTCCTTTCACCCGCAACGACGTCAGCCGGGTGATGACGCGCGGGCAATTCGAGCGGCCCGCGCCCGCCCCCGCGGCCTTCAAGCCCGGCGATCGCGTGCGCGCCAGAACGATCGACCCGCCGACACATACGCGTTTGCCGCGCTATGTGCGCGGGCATGCGGGCGTGGTCGAGATCGTTCATGGATGTCATGTGTTTCCGGACTCGGCCGCCATCGGCCAGGGCGACAATCCGCAATGGCTTTATACGGTGGTGTTCAGCGGGCGCCATCTGTGGGGGCCAGATTCCGATCCGACGGTGAAAGTGTCGATCGACGCCTTCGAACCGTATCTGGAGCCTGCCTGATGACGCCGGATCAGACAGCGCTGGATCGGACCGCGGCGCTGGCAGCGGCAGATGCAATCCCGACCATGCCGCGCGACGACGACGGGCCGGTTTTTCGCGAGCCATGGGAGGCGCAGGCCTTCGCCATGACGCTGGCGCTGTACAAGCGAGGCGTGTTCACATGGCCCGAATGGGCCGAGGCGCTGGCGGCCGAGATCAAACGCGCACAAGCCGCGGGCGATCCCGACACCGGCGAGACCTATTACCGGCATTGGCTGGCCGCGCTCGAAACACTGATCGCACGCAAGGGCATCGCCGACGATGGCACGCTGCACCGCTATCGCCATGCCTGGGAGCACGCTTGCCATCGCACGCCGCATGGCCAGCCGATCGAACTGGCCGCGGATGACTTCGACCACTGACGCGAGTGCTGTTGCGGCTCGCGGGCCTTCTGGCGCTTGGCTCTAGTCCTGCCGCTGATACATGATGATGGAGAGATATTGCATCGGCGCGTCGATCAGTTCTTCCGGGCCGTGCCGCGCCGCGGCATCGAAGCACAGCGTATCGCCGGGCTCCAGCACATAGCTGTCGTCGCCGTGGCGATAGCGTACCTTGCCTGAGAGCATGTAGATCAACTCCACGCCCGCGTGACGGAACTGCGTGTACGGCACCGCGTCGTCCTGCAGCGTGATCAGGTAGGGTTCGACGACCACGTTGCCCTTCATCGAGTCGCCGAGCAGATCGTACTGATGGCCGGACTTGGTGCCGCGACGGTCGATGCGGGCGCCCTGCCCCGCCTTCACGAAGGAGCAATGCCGGCGCTCTTCGCTTTCCGAGAACAGCCGCGTGATCGGCACGTTCAGGCTAGCGGCAAGCGACTTCAGCGTGGCGAGCGAAGCTGAGATGGTGCCGTTCTCGATCTTGGACATCATGCCCGCCGACAGGCCGGCCGCGGCGCCCAGTTCGGCGACCGTCAGATCGAGCGACTTGCGCAGGCGGCGCACCTCCGCACCGATCGCAACTTCCAGCGATCGCGGCGCATCCTCGGCGGGAGCGAGCGAACCGGTCAGCAGCGTCGGTTCGGCGTTGTGGGCAACGTCTTTAGCAGACGTTCGCTTGCCTGGCCGCCGAGCTTTCTGCTGTTTGCTCATGGTCGATGGTCCGTGATGCCGCGGTTTGGTGCCACCGGAACGCGTATAGCAGTTATTCCTGTAGAGAACATTTAATTCTTATGAGTTGACGCACCTGAATCGTCTCTCTAAGGTCGCGACATTCGCCGCCCGGCCGGAGACCTTCGAGAATGTGCGGAATTGTGGGGCTTTTCCTGAAGTCCAAGGCGCTCGAGCCGCAGCTCGGCGCGATGCTCTCGCAGATGCTCGGCGTCATGACCGACCGCGGCCCGGACAGCGCCGGCTTCGCCGTTTACGGCGCAGGCGACGCCTCCCACGTCAAGCTGACGCTGCGCGCGGACAAGGGCGACGACGTCGAGCAGGTCGCGAACGATCTGTCGAAGCATCTCGGCCGGACGCTGGCGGGTTCAAAGCGCGGCAGCCATCTCGTCCTCTCGATCCCGAGCGACGCCGAACAGCAGGTGCGCGACTGGCTCGCCACCCATCGGCCGGACGTGCGCGTGGTCGGCGCCGGCAGCCGGATGGAGCTGTACAAGGAGGTCGGCCTGCCGCGCGACGTTGCGAAGCGCTTCGCGCTCGACACCATGAGCGGCACCCACGGCATCGGCCACACCCGCATGGCAACGGAATCGGCGGTGACCACCGATGGCGCGCATCCGTTCTCGACCGGCATCGACCAGTGCCTGGTGCATAACGGATCGCTGTCGAACCACAATGGCGTGCGGCGCTATCTCCAGCGCGACGGCCTCACCTTCCAGACCGAAAACGACACCGAAGTCGCCGCCGCGTATCTCACCTGGCGGCTGCGCCAGGGCATGGACCTGAACGCAGCACTCGAAGCATCCCTGTCCGATCTCGACGGCTTCTACACCTTCGTCGTCGGCACGGAGTCGGGCTTTGCGGTGCTGCGCGACCCGATCGCCTGCAAGCCGGCGGTGATGGCGGAGACCGACGATTACGTCGCCTTCGGCACCGAATATCGCGCACTCGTCGGCCTGCCCGGCGTGGAGAATGCGCGGGTGTTCGAGCCCGAGCCGGCCCGCGTCTATGTGTGGGAGCGGCACTGATGTCGACCTTCGACCTTGCGACAACACCGCTGCGCGAACTGAACGCGGCCCTGCATCAACTGAACGGACAGAGCAACGACACCCATTGGGAGGTCCGCAACCCGCTCGGCAAGCACGCGATTGCCGTCGGCATCGACGCGCCGGTGACGATCGAGATCGACGGGCATGTCGGCTATTATTGCGGCGGCATGAACAAGCAGGCGAAAATCATGATCGCCGGAAATGCCGGGGTCGGCGTCGGCGAGAACATGATGTCCGGCGAAATCCACATCAAGGGTGATGCCAGCCAGGCCGCCGGTGCAACCGGACGCGGCGGATTTCTGGTGATCGACGGCAATGCCTCGGCGCGCTGCGGCATTTCGATGAAGGGCATCGACATCGTCGTCAAAGGCGCGATCGGGCCGATGAGCGGATTCATGGCGCAGGCCGGCAATCTGGTGGTGCTGGGCGATGCCGGTGAAGCGCTCGGCGATTCCATCTACGAGGCGCGGCTGTTCGTGCGCGGTGACGTGAAAAGTCTCGGCGCCGATTGCGTCGAGAAGACGCCGACGGCCGAGGAGCGCGAGACGCTGGCGGCGCTGCTGAAGCGCGCCGGCTGCGAGTATGTCTCGCCCGACGACTTCCGGCTCTATGGCTCGGCGCGCAAGCTCTACAATTTCCACATCGACAATGTGTCCGCCTATTAACGTGTCCTCGTACTGAAGTCAGCCGAACATGAACGCGCCTGCCGGACCGCCCCGCACCACCCCTCGCCTCTCCGCCACGTTCGACCCCTATTCGATTTCGGAAATCCAGCGTGCGGCTGCGACCGGCATCTACGATATCCGCGGCGGCGGAGCGAAGCGCAGGCTGCCGCATTTCGACGACCTCCTGTTTCTCGGCGCGTCGATCTCGCGCTATCCGCTCGAAGGCTATCGCGAGAAATGCGGCACCAATGTCGTGCTCGGTTCGCGCTTCGCCAAGAAGCCGATCGAGATCAAGATCCCGGTGACGATTGCCGGCATGAGCTTCGGCGCGCTCTCCGGCCCCGCCAAGGAGGCGCTCG
>JAEZBA010000217.1 GCA_023430245.1 Pseudomonadota bacterium | reverse complement strand
GTCTCGGACAAGGGAGCACCACGCCATGTTCTGCATGCACAATAGTGCATGCAGACCGATCCGCAAGCCAGCGGATCGGCTCCTTTCGGCTCTCAGGCCGGCTGGGGCAGGACACTCCAATCGAGCTGCGCCGCCTCGTGCTTGATCCAGTTGCGGAACGCCTGGACGCTCGGCCGCCGCCGCTCGCGCTTTGGATAGACCAGGTGATACCCGCGGCCCGATGACAGAGCCAGTGGCACCGGAATGATCAATCGTCCGCTCCGCAGGTCATCGTATGCGAGCAGGTCGGCAGCCAGCAATATTCCAGCACCTTCGGCGGCCGCGTTGAGCGCGTGATCCGGGCTATCGAAATGCAGCCCGCGGCGGAGGTCGATCTTTCCAACCTTGGCAGCTGCAAACCAGTCCGCCCAGGTCGGTACGGTGGCGCGCTGCGCCAGCGTGTCATCATGAATGAGCGGCATCTTTGAGAGCGCATGCGGTGTCGGCAGCGCACCGGGATCCACCAGACGCGGACTGCAGACCGGCACGAGCGATATCTCGACCAGCTTCTCTATGATGAGGGATGCATCGGACCTGGCGCCGACCGGCAGGTGGCGCACGGCGACATTCACGCCGTCGGTGGTGAAATTTGCATTCTGAAGCGAAGACGAGATGCGAACGTCGATATCGGGACAGGTGTTGGCGAAACGATAGAGTCTTGGCACCAGCCATTTCGACGTCAGGCCGGGCGACGTGCTCACGACAAGCACCTGCTGGTTGCCCGATTGCCTGAGTTCCGCCAGCGCCTCGAAAATCTGAGAGAAGCCGCGCTGAAGGCCGGGATAGAGCATCTTGCCGGCGGGAGTCAGCGCAATCTTCCTGACGCCGCGCTCGAACAGCCTGACGCGCAACATTGCTTCGAGGCCGCGCAGCTGATGGCTCACGGCGCCAGGCGTGACGTTGAGCTCCGCTGCCGCCTTCGTCAGGCTCAGATGCCGCGCGGTGGCTTCGAATGCCCGAAGTGCGTTCAGCGGTGGGGTCGCATGCACGAGATTTTCTCATCGATCGAGCGAGATCATCTCCTTTGTAAACCAAAAGAAACTGAAGGAAATAGGAGCCTTGTCCTTAGAAAACCTCATATGAGGAAGGTTTCGCTCCATGAACAGACTTCTGCCGGGCCGTTTTGCCGACCGGTCGGTCCGTGGTGTGGCCCGATGTCTTTCCCTGGTGCGCGACGTCATCCGAACGGCCGCACGCCATGTCGAGGATCGCAAGGCTGCTCGCCGGTCCAAACGCGAACAGCGGTGCTCGGAGATGAAGTTCACCGATGAGATGGAGCGAAAAATAGCGCAGCGCTTCATGCAGAATCACAGCTTCAGACTGTGACCCGCGCCGCGACACCCGAAGCGATCGGCGGAGCCTGGGCTCGACGCACCGGCGCTTCAGGCAACGCGAACGCAGATTTAAAGGAGATCAGAGATGACCGACCTCGTTCTGACCGAGACGCATGGTGCGATATCGTTGCTGACATTCAATCGCCCCGACAAACTCAACGCGCTGAGTTACGCGTTGATTGACCGGCTGATGCAGATTCTCGACCGCATCGAAGACGACGCCCGCATCAAGGCGGTTATCCTCACCGGAGCCGGCGATCGCGCGTTCTCCGCCGGCGGCGATATCCCCGAATTTTCCGAGAGCATCAGGCAAGGTCCGGACGCGGCGCTGAAGGCGTTCGTCAGACGCGGTCAGGCGATGACGGCGCGCCTTGAGTCGTTTCCGAAACCCATCATCGCCGCCGTGAACGGGATTGCATTCGGGGGCGGCTGCGAGATCACGGAAGCCGCGCATCTCGCGGTCGCTAGCGAACGCGCGATGTTTGCCAAGCCGGAAATCAAAATCGGAATTCCGCCGACGTTTGGGGGAACGCAGCGCCTGCCGCGCCTCGCAGGCCGGAAGCGGGCGCTGGAACTTCTCCTCACTGGCGACACCTTCACCCCGCAACGGGCCTACGAAATCGGGCTGGTCAATCGCGTGGTGGCGCATGAGCAACTGATACCGGCGACTTTGGAACTGGCTGACCGCATCCTGCGGCACTCAACGCTCGCGGCCTCGCGCATCATCACAGCCGTGACACGCGGGCTCAACGCCTCGATCGCGGAGGGGCTGGCGATAGAGGGCGAACAATTCGCGCGGATGGTGCCGACCAGGGACAATCGCGAAGCCCTCGAAGCGTGGCTTGCGCGGAGAATGCCGCACTACACCGGAAGCTGAGCGGCCGGGTTGACATTTGTCCATATGTCGAGAATTATCGACATATGGACTCACCCGACGCGATCCTTGCGCTCGCCGCGCTCGCCCAGCCCACGCGGCTCGATGTTTTTCGCCTGCTGGTCAAGCATGAGCCGAAGGGCATGCCGGCCGGCGATATCGCGCAGGAACTCGCGGTTCCGCACAACACCATGTCGTCGCATCTGGCGATCCTGACGCGTGCCGACCTGGTCTCGTCCGAGCGGCATGGCCGCTCGATCGTCTACCGCGCCAACCTCGCGACCCTGCAATCGATGACGCTGTTCCTGCTGCAGGATTGCTGCGGCGGCGAGCCGGGACTGTGCGCGTCGCTGATCGAATCGATCAAGCCTTGCTGTCAACCGACCGAAAAACAGCATCTCAAGGAAGAGTCCCATGGAAACGCCAAAGTCCGATCGCGTGTTTAACGTCCTGTTTCTGTGCACCGGCAACACCGCCCGTTCGGTGATGGCCGAGTCGATCCTGCGCAAGGAAGGCCGCGGACGCTTTCGCCCCTTCTCGGCCGGCAGCCAGCCGAAAGGCACGCTCAATCCTTACGCGCTTCGCGTTCTGGAAAAATCCGAATATCCGACTGACGGCTTGCGCTCGAAGAGCTGGCTCGAATTCGCCACTCCGGACGCACCGGTGATGGATTTCGTGTTTACGGTTTGCGACAACGCCGCCGGCGAAGCCTGCCCGGTATGGCCGGGCCAGCCGATGACCGCGCATTGGGGCATCGAGGATCCGGCCGCAGTCGAAGGCACCGACCTCGAAAAGGAGGCAGCCTTCGTGAAGGCGCAACGCTATATGCGCAACCGCATTGTCGCGTTTTGCAATCTGCCGCTGAGTTCGATCGACAACCTCGCGCTCGGCACCAAGCTCCGCGAGATCGGCCGGCTTGACGGCTCGACGTCGCAATCGAATGTCGCGTGAACGTCTTGACCGTGTTCGAACGGTATCTCCCGGTGCGGGCGGCATCGGTGACCTGTTCGCACCGTGCCACCGGCATCTCAGGCCGAAGCGGAATTAGAACGATCATCGCTACGCGCATCCACACAGCAAAAGGCGCCAACGTGTCGGTATTTGATCGCTATCTCTCGCTCTGGGTCGGCTTGTGCATTGTGGCAGGGTTGATCCTCGGCAATGCCTTTCCCGCTGCGTTCCAGACCATTGCAGGCTGGGAATACGCTTCCGTCAATCTGGTGGTCGCCATCCTGATCTGGGCGATGGTCTATCCGATGATGGTGGCGGTGGATTTCGCGAGCCTGCGCTACATCCACAGGCGCCCAAAGGGCCTTGTCATTACCTTGGTCGTCAACTGGCTGATCAAGCCCTTCAGCATGGCCGCGCTCGGCGTCCTGTTCTTTCAGTATGTGTTCGCCGATCTAATCAAGCCGGCAGATGCGCAACAATATATCGCCGGCCTCATCCTTCTGGGAGCGGCGCCCTGCACGGCGATGGTTTTCATCTGGTCGCAGCTGACCCGGGGCGATGCAAATTACACGCTCGTCCAGGTATCGCTGAACGACGTCATCATGATCTTCGCCTTCGCGCCGATCGTTGCGTTGCTGCTCGGCGTGACCGACATCAAGGTGCCGTGGGAGACCTTGCTCCTCTCGGTCGTTCTCTATGTGGTCATTCCTCTCGCCGCCGGCGCCGCGACCCGTGCGGCGCTGGTCAGGAGGGCGGGCAACGGCGCGCGCGGCGAAGCGGAGGTCGCCCGCTTCACGGCAGCAGTTAAACCGTTTTCGATCCTTGGCCTGCTGGCGACCGTGGTGCTGCTGTTTGGCTTTCAGGGACATGTCATCATCAACGACCCGCTGCTGATCGCCTTGATCGCGGTCCCGCTGCTGATCCAGTCCTACGGCATCTTCGTCATCGCCTATGCCGCGGCCTGGGCCTGGCGCGTCCCGCATCATGTGGCGGCGCCCTGCGCGTTGATCGGTACGTCCAACTTCTTCGAACTGGCCGTCGCGGTCGCGATCGGCCTGTTCGGGCTGAACTCAGGCG
The DNA here is from genome assembly GCA_023430245.1 of Pseudomonadota bacterium. Lineage (GTDB taxonomy): Bacteria > Pseudomonadota > Alphaproteobacteria > Rhizobiales > Xanthobacteraceae > Pseudorhodoplanes. The sequence goes on along the minus strand of JAEZBA010000217.1, from coordinate 2,388 downwards.
CAGCTCTGGTGACCGTGGTGGGCGTGCTGGTGGAGGTGCCGGTCATGCTGTCACTGGTTGCCATCGCAAACCGGACCCGAGACTATTTCCCCGCCTCGGCGGAGGAACCCGCCAATGACGCGGCTTCATCCCTGCGCGTTGAAGCGGCCGCGCGATGACCGTCACCATCTACCACAACCCGGCCTGCGGCACCTCGCGCAACACGCTGGCGATGATCCGGCGGAGCGGCGAAGACCCGGTGGTGATCGAATATCTCAAAGACCCGCCTACCCGCGAGCAACTGGTCGAGTTGCTGCATCGGATGAGCATGACGCCGCGTCAGCTTCTTCGCGAGAAGGGCACTCCCTATGCGGAGCTTGGCCTCGCCGATCCGAAATGGACGGATGACGAATTGATCGATTTCATGATGGCGCATCCGATCCTGATCAACCGGCCGATCGTGGAGACGCCGAAGGGCGTGCGCTTGTGCCGGCCGTCGGAGATGGTGCTGGAGATTTTGCCGAACGCGGCGATCGGCACATTTGAAAAAGAAGACGGCGAGGTGATCGCCGCTCCGGAGCCTAGATGAAGCCTGACCTGTCCGACCTGCCGAATATCTCGCCCGAATCCCTGAACCTGCCCGATCCCGCCGCATTGCGGCCCGCGGCCTCGCACCACAAGCCGCTCATCCTGATGCTCTACGGCTCGCTGCGCGAGCGCTCCTACAGCCGCTTCCTGACGATGGAGGCGGCACAGTTGCTCGAAACACTTGGCGCGGAGGTGCGCATCTTCAATCCGTCCGGACTGCCGCTGCCTGACGACGCGCCGTCCGACCATCCGAAGGTGCAGGAATTGCGCGACCTGTCGGCGTGGTCGGAAGGCCAGGTCTGGTGCAGCCCGGAACGCCACGGCGCGATGACCGGCATCATGAAGGCGCAGATCGACTGGATTCCGCTGTCGATCGGATCGGTGCGCCCGACGCAAGGCAAGACACTGGCGGTGATGCAGGTCAGCGGCGGCTCGCAATCCTTCAACGCCGTCAATCAATTGCGTGTGCTCGGCCGCTGGATGCGGATGATTACCATTCCCAATCAATCCTCGGTCGCGAGAGCCTATGAGCAATTCGACGAGGCTGGCCGGATGAAGCCGTCCGCCTATTACGATCGTGTGGTGGACGTGATGGAAGAGTTGATGAAGTTCACGCTGCTGACCCGCGACGCCGCGCCTTATCTGACCGACCGCTACAGCGAGCGCAGGGAAAGCGCGGAAAAGCTCGAAGCGCGGGTAAAACTGGGATCGATCTGAGGAGAACTTAGAGTGTCCTCCGTCATTGCGAGGAGCGCCAGCGACGAAGCAATCGATCGAAGCGTAGATTGCTTCGCTCCGCTCGCAATGACGGATGGGTTAAGCGCGGCGGTTTTTGTCAAACCCCGAGATAGCGGTGCTGGATATCCGGCGCGGCGCCCAGCTCTTTCGAGGTGCCGCTCCACACCGTACAGCCGCGCTCGATCATGTAATGGCGGTCGGCGATCGCGATCAGCGCCGACACATTCTTGTCGATCACAAGGATCGACTGGCCGGCGCTCTTCAGCCTGGTGAGGCATTGCCAGATTTCCTGCCGGATCAGCGGCGCAAGGCCTTCGGTCGCTTCATCCAGAATGAGCAACCGCGGATTGGTCATCAAGGCACGGCCGATCGCCAGCATCTGCTGTTCGCCGCCGGACAGGAGATTGCCCATCTGCCCCGCGCGCTCCGCAAGCCGCGGAAACAGCTCGACCACCGCTTCGTAGGTCCATGGCTTGGACGAGCCCGATGCATTGGCGGCGGTCGCGATCAAGTTTTCGCGCACGGTGAGATTCGGGAAAATCTGCCGGCCCTCGGGCACCAGTCCGACGCCCAGCTTCGCCACCCGGTAGGACGGGAAGCCGCGAATATCCTTGCCGCCGAAGCGGATGGTGCCGGCGCGCGCCGGCGTCAGCCCCATGATCGAACGCACGGTTGTGGTCTTGCCCATACCATTGCGGCCCATCAGCGTGACCATCTCTCCCGCGGCGATGGCGAGCGAAAGCCCGAACAGCACCTGGCTGCGGCCATAGCAGGTCTCGATGCCGGAAACTTCAAGCAAGGTGTCAGCCATTGACCACCACCGCTTCCTGCTCACCAAGATAGGCCTGGCGCACATCGGCATTGGCGCGGATCTCGTCCGGCAGGCCGGTTGCAATCACCCGGCCATAGACCAGCACCGAAATGCGATCGGCGAGCGCGAAGACCGCTTCCATATCGTGCTCGATCAGGAGGATCGCATATTGCTTCTTCAGTTCGAGCAGGGTCTGCACCATGCGCGCCGATTCCTCCGGCCCCATGCCGGCCATCGGCTCGTCGAGCAGCAGCATGCGCGGATTGGTAGCG
>JAEZBA010000216.1 GCA_023430245.1 Pseudomonadota bacterium | reverse complement strand
ACGCTGTGGGATCTGTCTTCAGCCGACAAGCCGAGCGTCATCATCCCGGGCCTCGCGACCGAATGGGCGGTATCGCCCACCGACAATACCAAGTGGATCTTCAAGCTGCGGCCCGGCGTGAAATTCCACGACGGATCCGACTTCAACGCCGATGCCATGGTGAGGAATGTCGAAAAGGTGCTGAAGCAGGATGCGCCGCATTTCGACGCCAGCCAGGTCGGCGTCACCGCATCGCGCATGCCGACCTTGCGCAGCGCCCGCAAGATCGACGACATGACGGTGGAACTGACGACATCGGCCCCGGAATCGCTGTTGCCGATCAATCTGACGAATCTGTTCATGGCGTCGCCCGCGCAATGGAAGAAGCTATACGATGCTTCAGCCGCCACCGATCCGAAGGAAAAGGCGAAGCAGGCCTGGGATGCCTTCGCTCGCAATGCGTCCGGTACTGGCCCTTGGAAGATGGACCGGTTCGTGCCGCGTGAACGGCTCGAGCTTGTGAAGAACGATGCCTATTGGAATCCGGCCCGCCGGCCGAAGGTGGACCGGCTGGTGTTGCTGCCGATGCCGGAAGCCAATGCCCGCACCGCGGCGCTCCTGGCGGGGCAGGTCGACTGGATCGAAAATCCGTCGCCCGACGCGTTGCCGCAGATCAAGCAGCGCGGCTTCGTCATTCACGCGAACGAGCAGCCGCACGTCTGGCCATGGCAGTTCAGCCGGATCGAGGGCTCGCCGTGGAACGATATCCGCGTGCGCAAAGCCGCCAATCTGTGCATCGATCGCAATGCGATGAAGGATGGACTTCTCGGCGGGCTGATGGCGCCGGCCACCGGCACCTTCGAGCCCGGTCATCCGTGGCGCGGCAATCCGAAATTCCAGATCAAGTACGATCCGGAGCAGGCCCGCAAGCTGATGACCGAGGCCGGCTTCTCCAAGACCAAGCGGCTCAAGGTGAAGACCCAGACCTCGGCCTCGGGCTCCGGCCAGATGCTGCCGCTGCCGATGAACGAATTCATCCAGCAGAGCCTTGCGGAGTGTTTCTTCGATGTCGAGCTGGACGTGATCGAATGGAACACGCTGTTCACCAACTGGCGCAAGGGTGCGAAGGACGAATCCGCACGCGGCTCGCACGCCACAAACGTGACCTATGCGGCGATGGATCCGTTCTTTGCCATGATCCGGTTCCTGGATTCCAAGATGGCGCCTCCGGTGTCGAACAACTGGGGCTTCATCAACGAACCGGAATACGACAAGCTGGTCGCAGCGGTGCGTGTCGCGTTCGATCCGGCGGAGCGCGACAAGGCGCTGGCGGCGTTGCATGAGCGCTCGGTCGACGAAGCGGCGTTCCTGTTCGTTGCGCACGACGTCGGCCCGCGTGCCATGAGCCCGAAGATCAAGGGCTTTGTTCAGCCCAAGAGCTGGTTCGTTGATTTCTCGAGCATGACGATGAACTGAGGGCAACAGGCAGCACCGCGCTCATCGCGCGGCGCTGCCTGTTTCAGGCTGACCGACCGGGCGCCTGCAGCAGCGCATCCAGTTCCGGCGTCAGTCCGACTACCGGCAATGGATCGGTCAGGCGATCCGGGAATGCGGACGGGTCGGGAGACAAAACCGCGGCCTCGGCCGCGGTAATCGCTGCCGCAAGCCCGTCCCCGACCGGAAAGTCGAGCATCTCGGCGACACGGGGTGCGATCGGTGCGAGACCTGCGCCGCCAAGCACGACCACATCGGCTTCAAAGCGTTTCACTGCGGTCCGGCAACCGTCTGCTAGCATCGCAATGCTGCCTTCCGGGTCGGCGGCGATCTCCGCGCCGGTCGGCGCAACGGCATGTACCCCGCCCAGCTGCGCCGACAGGCCGAGCGTGCCGATATATTCGGTCAGCATCGGAATCCAGCGCTCGCCACCGGTCACCACGACAAAACGCCGCCCGCCTTCGGCCGCCGCACGACAGCCGGCCTCCGCCATTCCGACGACTGGAACCGTTGCTATCTCCTGCAGCGCGCCGAGGCCGGGATCGCCGAAGCAGGCGAGCACCACCGCATCCGCCCCGTGCCCAAATGCTGCATAGGCATCGAGCGCCGCATGGCTGGCGATCGCATAGGCGGCGCGCGTGCCGATATAGCGCGGCCCGAAACGGCCGGTGGCACCGATCAGTTCAGTGCCGGGCTTTGCGAGCGGCCGGGCGGCGGCCACCACCAGATCGGTGATGGACTGGCTGGCATTCCCATTGAGAAGCAACAGTCGCATCGCGCTCTCCATTTCGCTTGGCACAACCCTTGCTGGTTTCAGTGGAACGGAGCGGCGGCCGCCGCAAGTGCTAACCGTCGTGGAGGGGCTATGATCGGTTTACGTATCGTCGCGCTCGGGGCTGCACTGGTATTCTCGGGCGCCGCACAACACGCGTCAGCGCAAGGTGTGCTGCGCATCGGCATGACCGCGTCCGACATCCCGCTGACCACCGGGCAGACCGACCAGGGCGGCGAAGGCCAGCACTTCATGGGCTATACGGTCTATGACGCGCTCATCAACTGGGACCTCTCGTCCGCCGACAAGCCGTCCGAACTGTCGCCGGGCCTGGCCACCAAGTGGCAGGTGGATGAGAGTGACAAGACCAAATGGGTCTTCACACTGCGCGAAGGCGTGAAGTTCCATGACGGATCTGAATTCATCGCCGACGCGGTGGTTTGGAATCTCGACAAGCTCCTGAAGAACGATAGCCCGCAATTCGATCCCCGGCAGTCGGGCCAGGGCCGTTCCCGCATACCGGCGGTCGCGGGCTACAAGGCCATCGACAAATACAAGGTCGAGATCACCACCAAGTCTCCGGACGCCACCCTGCCGTATCAGATCGCGTGGATCATGATGTCGTCGCCGGCGCAGTGGGAGAAGGTCGGCAAGAGTTGGGATGCCTTTGCAAAGACACCGTCCGGCACCGGCCCGTGGAAGCTGGCGGCGTTCGTCCCGCGTGAGCGCGCCGAACTCGTGCCGAACCCGGACTATTGGGATGAAAAGCGCCGCCCAAAACTCGATCGGCTGGTTCTGCTGCCGTTGCCGGAAGCAAACACCCGCGTCGCTGCGCTGCGATCGGGTCAGGTCGACTGGATTGAGGCGCCATCGCCCGACGCCATCCCCTCGCTGAAGAAAGCCGGCTTCGAGATCGTGACCAATGCCTATCCGCATAACTGGACCTGGCATTTTTCGCGCATCGAAGGCTCGCCCTGGAACGACATCCGCGTGCGCAAGGCGGCGAATCTGGCGGTCGATCGCGAAGGCATGAAGGAGCTGCTTGGCGGATTGATGATTCCGGCTGAGGGCTTTTTTCCGCCCGGTCACCAGTGGTTCGGCAAGCCTTCATTCGTGCTGAAGCGCGATCTCGCCGAGGCGAAGAAACTGCTGGCTGAAGCCGGCTATGGACCGGGCAAGCCACTCAAGACCAAGATTCTGATTTCGACCTCAGGCTCGGGCCAGATGCAGCCGCTCACGATGAACGAATTCGTGCAGCAGAATCTGGCGGAAGCCGGAATCCAGGTCGCGTTCGAGGTCGTCGAATGGAATGTGCTGATCAATATCTGGCGTGCTGGCGCAAAGGACGCGTCGACGCGCGGCGGCACAGCGATGAACTACAGCTACTTCATCCAGGACCCGTTCACCGGCTTTATCCGGCACCTGCAATGCAATCTGGCGCCGCCCAGCGGCACCAACTGGGGTCATTATTGCGATCCGGACATGGACAAAATGTTCGATGCGATCCGCACCACCTTTGGCCCGGCGGAGCAGACCAAGGTGCTGCAGAAGGTGCATGAGAAATTCGTCGACGACGCGCTGTTTCTCATGGTGACGCACGATGTGAATCCGCGCGCGATGAGCCCCAAGGTCAAGGGCTTCGTCCAGGCAAAGAACTGGTTCCAGGATTTCTCGTCGATCACGATGGCGCGGTGAGGGGCGCGGGGGCGTCGGCCCGTGACTCAATGCGCCAGCCATTGACTGGGGGACAAATAGATGCGGACATACGCGCAGCAGTCTGGAATTAAGCCAGTTCGGAAGTGAGATCTCGATGCTTGTCTATATCGTCAAGCGCATCGTCCTTGCCATCCCGGTGGTGATCGCCGTGGCGCTGGTCTGCTTCCTCCTCGTCCATATCGCGCCTGGCGATCCGTTGGTGTCGGTGCTGCCGCCCGATGCCTCGCAGGAACTGGCCGCGCAGATGCGCAAGGCGTACGGCTTCGACCGGCCGCTGCCGGTGCAATTCGGCATCTGGATATGGAACGCGTTGCATGGCGATCTGGGGACATCGATCGCGTCGGGGCGTTCCGTCACCGAGGAGGTGATGCGCGCGGTCGTCAATACGCTCCGGCTTGCGGTGGTCGCTAGTCTGATCGGTTTCTTCTTCGGATTGCTGTTCGGAATACTGGCCGGCTATTTCCGGGATTCGTGGATCGACAAGGTCGTCACCACGATTTCGATCGCGGGTGTATCCACCCCGCATTACTGGCTCGGCATGGTGCTGGTGATCGTGTTTTCGGTGATCCTGGGCTGGCTGCCGGCGGTGGGCGCAGGGCCGGGAGGCTGGGCCTGGGACTGGGATCACATCCAGTATCTGATCCTGCCCGCGATCACGATGTCGGTGATCCCGATGGGCATTGTCAGCCGTACGGTGCGTGCGCTGGTCGGCGATCTGCTGTCGCAGGAATTCGTGCTGGCATTGCGCTCAAAGGGCCTGGATGAAGTTCGTGTGTTTCGTCATATCCTCAAGAATGCCGCGCCGACCGCAATCGCGGTCATGGGCCTGCAACTCGGTTATCTGCTCGGCGGTTCGATCCTGATCGAGACCGTGTTTTCCTGGCCCGGCACAGGCTTCCTGCTCAACTCGGCGATCTTCCAGCGCGATCTGCCACTGCTTCAGGGCACGATCCTTGTGCTGGCGCTGTTCTTCGTGGTTCTCAATCTGATTGTCGATGTGCTGCAGGCGGCTATCGACCCACGCATCAAGCGGGCGTAAGCAATGAGCGTGATGGCCGAGGACGTCGTCGAGCCAATCCCACCAACCCGCGCGCGCGGTTACTGGTCCGGCGTTACGCGCCGGCTCGCGCGCGATCCGGTCAGCGTTGGCTGCGCACTGGTGATCCTGCTGATCGCCCTGGCCGCGATCTTCGCGCCCTGGCTCGGCCTCGCCGATCCCTATCAGGGCAGCATGATCCGCAGGCTCCGTCCGATCGGTACGCCCGGCTATCCGCTGGGCACCGATGAACTCGGCCGCGACATGCTTTCGCGTCTGATCTATGGCGGGCGGCTGACTCTGTTCATCGGATTGTTTCCGGTGTTCCTCGCGTTTCTGATCGGGACCACGCTGGGCGTGACCGCGGGTTACGTCGGGGGCGTCGTCAATCAGATGATCATGCGCACGATCGACATCTTCTACGCCTTCCCCTCGGTGCTGCTGGCCATCGCCATTTCGGGAGCGCTTGGTGCGGGCATTTTCAACAGTGTGCTCTCGCTTACGATCGTGTTCATTCCGCCGATCGTCCGCGTCGCCGAAAGCGTCACCACCAGCGTGCGCAATCTGGATTTTGTCGATGCCGCGCGCGCGTCCGGCGCCAATGCGCTGACCATCATGCGGGTGCATGTGCTCGGCAACGTTCTGGGCCCGATCTTCGTTTACACCACCAGCCTGATCAGCGTGTGCATGATCCTCGCCGCCGGGCTCTCATTCCTTGGTCTCGGCACCAGGCCGCCGGAGCCGGAATGGGGACTGATGCTCAACACGCTGCGTACGGCGATCTACGTCAATCCGTGGGTGGCGGCGCTGCCGGGCGTGATGATCTTCGCCGTCTCGATCTGCTTCAACCTTCTAAGTGACGGCCTGCGGAGTGCTATGGATGTCAGAAGCTTAGACGCTCGCGCCGGCGGCCGATGTCGGCGGTCCGGCGCAGCCGCTGCTTCAGGTGCAGAACCTGGTCAAACACTTCAACGTCGGCGGCGGGCCGTTCGGCAGCAAGAGCGTGGTACGCGCGGTCGACGACGTGTCGATTTCCGTCGACAAGGGTGAGGTGGTGGGGCTTGTCGGCGAGTCCGGCTGCGGCAAGTCGACGACCGCCCGCCTGATCGTCGGCCTCATGCCCTACGACCAGGGCCGCATCCTGTTCGACGGCGAGGCCGTCGGCTCGGCGCTGTCGATGCGCGACCTGCGGCGCCGGGTGCAGATGGTGTTCCAGGACAGTTATGCCTCACTCAATCCGCGCCTGACGGTCGAGGATACCGTGGCGTTTGGACCGCGCGTGCATGGGCTTGCCGCGGATGCGGCACGCGAGCGCGCGCACGAATTGCTGCGCAAGGTCGGGCTCGATCCTGCGGTGTTCGCTGGCCGTTATCCGCACGAATTGTCGGGCGGGCAGAAGCAGCGCGTCAACATTGCCCGCGCGCTGGCGCTGTCGCCGCGGCTAGTGATCCTTGATGAGGCGGTCTCCGCGCTCGACAAGTCGGTGGAGGCGCAGGTCATCAACCTGCTGATCGATCTGAAGAATGAATTCGGCCTGACCTACATCTTCATCTCGCACGATCTCAACGTGATCCGTTTTATCAGCGACCGGATCGTGGTGATGTATCTCGGCGAGGTGGTGGAAAGCGGGCCGGTTGAGGCGATGTGGAACACGCCCTGTCATCCGTATACCGAGGCATTGTTTGCGGCGATGCCGTCGCTCGATCCCGACAACCGCACGCAAAACCCGCCGATTGCCGGCGATCCTCCAAACCCGATCAACCCACCATCCGGCTGCCGCTTCCATACGCGTTGCGCGTTTGCCGAGGATGTGTGCAGCGCCAGGGCGCCGTCCCTGTTTCCGGCAGGGGCGGATCGGCATGTCGCAGCCTGCTTCATGGTCGACCCCAATTCCGGGCATTCGCTTGCCGGCAGCCGCGGAGCGAAGCATGGCTGAGGTCACGCTGGAGCGGGTGGCGATGATGGCGAAGGCGGCGCGGATCCCCTTGCCCGAGGGCTCGCCGGCACGGATTGCCAAGGCGGTTACGCCGGTGGCCGCGCGCATGGCGCAGGACGATATCGAGATCGCCTTTGAGGTCGAGCCCGCGACTTATGCAATGATCGCGCGGCGCGGAGCCAAAGGCGGGGTGAACCCGTGAGCGATCCGGCGCTGATGACGCTCGCCGGGGTTGCGGACGCTATTCGCGCGCGGAAGATATCATCGGTCGAAGCGACGCAGGCGCTGTTGGCGCGAATCGACAAGTGGCAACCGCTGCTGAATGCCTTCGTTCGCATCAATGCCGATGAAGCCCTGCAGGCGGCAAAAGCAGCCGATTCCGAACTTGCCAAGTCCGGTCCGAAAGGACCGTTGCACGGCGTGCCGCTGGCGCACAAGGACATGTATTACATCGCGGGCGAGCCGGCCGGATGCGGATCGAAAGTCCGAGAGGGCTGGATTGCGCCTGCCACCTCGACAGCAATCGCGCGCCTGGAAAACGCGGGCGCGATCCGCATCGGTGCGCTACACATGGCGGAATTCGCCTACGGCCCGACCGGGCACAACGCCTATCTCGGTCCCGCGCGCAATCCCTGGGATCCGCATCGCATCACCGGCGGTTCGTCGTCCGGATCGGGCGCTGCGGTTGCGGCGCGTCTCACCTATGCCGCACTCGGCTCCGACACGGGCGGCTCGATCCGCATGCCGGCGCATTGCTGCGGCGTCAGCGGATTGAAGACCACGACCGGACGCGTGAGCCGGGCCAACGCCATGCCGCTGTCGTTCACGCTCGATACCGTGGGCCCGCTGGCGCGCAGCGCCGAAGATTGCGGACTGATCGCCGAGGCCATCGCCGGACCCGACCCGCTCGATCCGGTGACGGATGGTTCGCCGCTCTGGGACAAGGCCGCGGCGCAACGCGACGTGAAAGGTCTCACCGTCGGCGTACCGACGAGCTTTTATGTCGATGGTCTTGAGCCGGATGTGGCTGCGGCGCTCGACAGCACGATAAAGCAGTTCGAGGCACTCGGCGCGCGCATCGTCAAGGTCGGCCTGCCGGATCAGACCGCGGTCGCGGCCGCGGCTCTCGTCGTGCTCGCGGTGGAAGCCGCTGCCTTGCATGCGCCCTGGCTGCGCACGCGGCCTGAAGATTACACGCCGCAGGTGCGCAACCGGCTGGAGAACGGACTTGCCTACAGCGCCATCGAATATCTCGAAGCGCTGCGCTGGCGCGGTCCCGCCCTTGCCGCTCATCTCGAAGCGATCGGCGACGTTGATGTGATCATCGCGCCGGCGTCGCGCTCGGCGGCGCCACGGATCGACGAGACCGATGTCGGCGGCGGCCCGAATGCAGAAGAACTGGTGGTTGCCGTTATGCGCTTCATGCGACCGGTGAATTATCTCGGACTGCCGGTGCTGGTGGTGCCGGCCGGCCGCAGTGCATCGGGACTGCCGATCGGCCTGCAACTGATCGGGCGGCCGTTCGGCGACGAAACCTGCATTGCGCTCGGCCGCGCGTTCCAGCAGGTCACCAATCATCATCTTCGGCTACCGGAACTGCCGCAATGACCACACCTGCGAATCCGATCGTCGAGATTTCCGGACTGCATGTCCGCTTCAAGGGCGAGCGGACCGTGCACGCGCTCAACGGCGTGGACATCAAGCTGGCGCAGGGCGAGGTTCTGGGACTGCTCGGCGAATCCGGTTCGGGCAAGAGCGTCACCCTCAAGGCGCTGCTGCGCATGCTGCCGCCCAAACGGACCGACCTGCGCGGGAGCATCAAGGTCGAAGGCAAGGATGTGATGACGCTCGACGCGCCCGCGCTGGAAACCCTGCGCGGCGGCGTGGTGTCGATGATTTTCCAGGAGCCGATGCTGGCGCTCGATCCGGTCTACACCATCGGCGAACAGATCGCGGAAGCCGTGGTCAAGCACGACAAGGTCTCGTTCACGGAAGGCCGCGCGCGCGCACTCGAAATGCTGGAACGGGTGCGCATTCCCTCCGCCAAGCGGCGGCTCGACAATTACCCGCATGAGATGTCCGGCGGAATGCGGCAGCGCGCCATGATCGCGCTGGCCCTATCATGCCGGCCCAAGGTTCTGCTCGCCGATGAGCCGACCACGGCGCTCGATGCCACGGTGCAGATCCAGGTGCTTCTGCTTCTGCGGGAATTGCAGCGCGAACTTGGCATGGCGGTGATCTTCGTCACCCACGATATCGGGGTCGCGGTCGAGATCAGCGACCGGATTGCGGTGATGTATGCCGGCCGCATCGTCGAGAGCGGCTCGCTGCGCCAGGTGGTGAAGCAGCCGGCCCATCCCTACACGCGCGGCTTGCTGTCATCGACCATGCACGGCGCGCAGCGCGGCCAGCGCCTCGAGGCCATCCCGGGCTCTCCGCCGCGTCTTGATGCGGTCCCCGTCGGGTGTGCGTTCAAGCCGCGCTGTTCGTTCGCCGTGCCGGAATGCGCGCGCGGCGACATATCGCTGGAGCCCGTCGAATCCGGACACGCCGCACGCTGCATCAATTTGCGAGCCCTGAATCAAGGTGTTGCCCCGGTCTTGTAGAGCGCGTTGAAGCCACTGTTTGGCTGGACGCGGCTGCGTCCGTCGGCATTCGATTTGCTGCGCTGCACACTCGCATCCCGGTTCCCGACATTCATTCCGGGTTCATCCCCCCCTGCCCAAAAATGGAACTGATGCACGTGGCCCGCCGACAGGGGGCGCCGCTTGCTCGCTAAAAAGCGCTTTGCGGAAACGTGCCGCATCCAGGGGAGGTGTTCATGACGAAGGTGGTGTCGAAAATCGCGCTGGTGGCGGCGGTGGCCGCGCTCGCGATCGCCGGTTCGGCCGGGGATTCGATGGCTAAGGGCAAGAAGAAGGCGGCCGCGGCCTGCACGATGGGCGCGTTGAAGACCGCGGCCTGCGGTCCGGCCGGATGCACCATGCAGCGCTGCTGGGCGGACGGGAAATGGTATCCGTCGCTGTTCGTGTGCATGCAGCCCTGGTGCCCGAAGTAACAGGCCCGTCATCCTGATCTGCTTGAAAGCGGGCTCCGGTGCCGATCTGCGCGCCGCGATCTTCTTTAAGAAGTGCCGTCCAATCGTTCACTGTTGAAACTAACTGGGGGATACAATCAATGCTGAAGGTATTGTCAAAGCTCGCGCTTGCGGGCGCTGTTGTGGGTCTGGCGATGGCCAGCACCAGCGGGGATTCGATGGCGCGTGGCGCCAAGAAGGCGCCGCCCGCCTGTGTCCCGGGATCGGTGCGGGTGACGAAATCCACCTGCGGCAAGTGGGGCTGCCACTATCAGCGCTGCTGGTGGAACGGAACCCGGACCGTCTGGCATCCGTCGCCGGCGTTCTGCGTGACGCCCTGGTGCCCGAAATACTGAGACTCTCGCACGGGCCGCATGTCTCCCGGCGTGCGGCCCTTTTTCCTGACTATGGACGGTAATAAAACACCTAATTTCGGCCGGTTTGCGTTGACTTCCGTCCGGCACGTCCCTAGTTTCCGCGCGAACCCGGAATGACCCTGGCCGCGCTTTTGCGGCCATTTTTGATGCGGCCCGCCCGCCGCCCGATTTAGAGAACGGCCATGAAAGTCCGCAATTCGCTTCGCTCGCTGCGCGCCCGCCATCGCGACAATCGCCTGGTGCGCCGCAAAGGCCGCGTTTACATCATCAACAAGACCCAGAAGCGCTTCAAGGCCCGTCAGGGCTGAGGCCACGGCGGCTTGTTCTGACGCCTTTTCACGCAGGCGTGACCGTATTGCAGGCTTGCCCAAAGCGGCGAGCGGCATAAGCTTGCCTGTATGCGAACACCCTTGTTCCGGAAGGTCGGATTCCGATTTGTCGCTGCCGCGCTGGTTGGGGCGCTGGCGATGTCCAGCCCCGCGCTTGCGCAAGTTCGCAGTCCTGATGGCAATGGGAGTTTCGTCCAGCCGCCCGAGACGTTGCCGAAAGTGCCTCGTGGGCAGGACATCGAGTTCCTGTTCGGTGCGCTGAAGGCGGCCCCGAATGCGGAGGCCGCCAAGGCGGTCGAGGGCCGGATCTGGGCGCTGTGGATGATCTCGCCGAGCGACACAGCGTCGCTGCTGATGAGCCGGGTCCGCCGCGCGGTCGAGGCCAAGAATATTGACTTGGCGGTCAAACTGCTCGATTCCATCGTGGTGCTACGGCCGGACTATATCGAGGCCTGGAACCGGCGCGCGACCCTGCATTACATGCAGAAGGATTTCACCCGCTCGATCGAGGATATCCGCCAGACCCTGGCCCGAGAGCCCCGGCATTTCGGAGCGCTGGCCGGCCTGGGTCTGATCATGCAGGAGCTCGGCGAGGACAAGCGTGCGCTCGAGGTCTACCGCAAGGCCATCGAGGTCAATCCGCACCTGCCGCGCATTCCCGATCTCATCAAGTCGCTGACCGAGAAGGTCGAAGGCCGCGAGATCTGATTATCCTTTGACTTGATATGTGCCCGCGGTCTCCGCCGGGAACGGAACCGGACGCTGCGCCTTGACGTGAGCGCGAGGCGGCCGGGTGCGGGTCGCCACGTGGTTTGCGAGGCGCTCCTGCAATGGTCTAAGGACCTGTCCGATACGCTCATTGACGAGTCCCACATTGCTCCGCTTCCAGCGCTCCGACCGCGACCACATGAGCTTTCTCGCTGGCGACAGCGAGATGGCGCGCCGGATCCGAGACTACGACTGGAGCGTCCATCCCTTCGGCGAGCCTGAAGGGTGGCCGACGTCCTTGCGCGTGGCTCTCAGCATTTGCCTGCAATCGAAGTTTCCGACGTCAATCTATTGGGGCCCGGAATTGCGGTTGCTCTACAACGATGCCTGGGCGCCGATACCCGGGCCGCGTCATCCCGCGGCTCTGGGGATGCCGGCACAGGTGGTGTGGTCCGACATCTGGCACGTCCTGGAGCCTCAATTCAGGAAGGTTGTCGAGAACGGCGAGGGTGTCTTCGTTCAGGACCAGATGCTGCCGATGCAGCGTTTCGGCTATCCGGAGGAAACCTACTGGAGCTACAGCCTCACCGCGATCCGCGATGAAGAAGGCTCGATCGTCGGGGTGTTCAATTCCGGATACGAGACGACCCGCAACGTCCTGTCGCAACGGCAGATGCGCTTTCTGCTGGAACTTGGCGATGCCATCCGCGGCACCACCGACGCCCGGACGGCCCGCAAGCGGGCCCTGGAGATGTTCGGCCAAACTCTCGGCGCAGATCGCGTCGGGCTCCACGAAATAAGCGGCGGCGGGTCCAGAGGCGATCGTCCCGTCACCGACGAGTGGCTCGCGGAGGGGGTCAGATCAATCGGCCGCAGCATCGCGGTGTCCGAGCTCGGCGGCGATGTCAGCACGTTGTTGCGGGCGGGCAGGATGCTCGTCGTCAATGACGTCTCGTCCGACCTGACGTCCCATACGGCCAAAGAGATTTTTGCCGGCTCGGACGTCCGTGCACTGATCGCGGTGCCGAAGATACGCGATGGCCAGCTCGCCGCCGTTCTGTTCGTTCATTCCCGCAAGCCTCGTGTCTGGACGCTTTTTGACATCAGCACAGCCGAACAGGTGCTCGAGCGGATCTGGAACTGGATCGACAGCGAACGAACGGCCGAGCGCGAACGGCTGATGATCCGCGAGATCGATCATCGTGCGAAAAATGCGCTTGCCGTCGTGCAGGCGGTAATCCGGCTGACGCTCGCAGAAGACATCGCGGCGTTTCGCGAGAAGATCGAAGGCCGGGTCGCGGCGCTGACACGGACGCATGACCTTTTGTCCGCCAAACGTTGGGAGCCGATCGAGTTCGGCATTCTGGTCCACCGTGAAATCGAAGCCTATCGTCCCGAGAGCGGCGACTTCATCGATATCCAGGGATCGCGCGTGCTGCTTCGATCGGAGCAGGCCCAGACCATCGCGCTCCTGTTGCACGAGCTTACGACAAACGCGGCCAAGTATGGCGCGCTGTCCATGCCCGGTGGACGGCTCTCCGTTCGCTGGCACATGCGGGACGGCAGTCTTGTGCTGGAGTGGGACGAAACGCTTGCCGCTGCTGACCGCGACGGTGACGTGATCATGACCGCAGGGTTCGGTTCGAAACTGATCAATTCCGTCATCGAGCGCCAGCTGGGCGGTTCGATCTCGCGCGCGTTCGACAACGGCCTGAAATGCAAGATCATCATCCCGGTCGCGAGCGAATGGAGCGACGCATCCCGCGGTGAAGCGGCCGCCGAGCCCGAGCAGGCCGACGCTGGCGCAGGCCCTGTGCTCATCGTCGAGGACGAAGCGTTGGTCGCGCTGGACCTCGCGAACATGCTGCGGGTTCTTGGCTATGACCGGGTCGAGACCGTGGCCAGCGTTTCCGAGGCGCTGGCCATGCTAAAGAAAGGCGTTGTGCCTGAACTTGCCGTGGTCGACATCAACCTTGCGGGCGAGTCGTCCGAGCCTGTGGTCGAGGTCCTGCGCGGGCTGGGCACGCAGACTATCCTTGCGTCCGGTTATGCTCAGGTCGAGACGTTGAGTGGCGTGTTCCGCGGACTGACATGCTTGCCGAAGCCGATCATCCTGTCGGATTTCACCGCCGCAGTTCAGCAGGTCAGGCGCGACGGAAAGGTCGCGCCGGGACGGTGAGCCTTACGGCTCCGCCTGATCCCCGCCCACGAACGCGATGCGCAGCATGTTGGTTGCGCCCGGCGTTCCCAGCGGCACACCGGCCACGATGATGACTCGCCGGCCTGCCTTGGCGAAGCCGTCGGCGAAGGCGATGCGGCTGGCGCGTTCCACCATGTCGTCCTGATCGAGTGCATCCTTGGCGACGACGCAGTGCACACCCCAGACCAACGACAGCCTGCGTCCGGTGGCAACGTTCGGTGAGATCGCGACCACATGCGGTTGCGGTCGTTCGCGCGCGACGCGGAACGCCGTCGAGCCGGAAAACGTCCAGCAGATGATGGCCGAGAGGTCGAGCGTTTCGGCGATCTGGCGGGCGGCGGCGGCGATGGCGTCGGCGCCGGTCGGCTCGGGCTCGGCACGCTGCGCCTGGATCACCGCGCGATAGGTGGGATCGCGTTCGACCTCGGCGGCTATGCGGTTCATGGTCGCGACCGCCTCGACCGGATACTGCCCGGCTGCGGATTCCGCCGACAGCATGATGGCGTCCGCGCCTTCGAACACCGCCACCGAGACGTCCGAGACTTCGGCCCGCGTCGGCACCGGACTCGAAATCATCGATTCCAGCATCTGGGTGGCGACGACCACCGGCTTGCCCGCGCGGCGGCAGGCACGGGTGATCTGCTTCTGGATGCCAGGCACCGCCTCGAGCGGCATCTCAACGCCGAGGTCGCCGCGGGCGACCATGATCGCGTCGGAAAGGTCGATGATCTCCGGCA
>JAEZBA010000204.1 GCA_023430245.1 Pseudomonadota bacterium | reverse complement strand
GCTCTACGGACGTGCCTTCTCGGCCGATGAATTCTTCGTCACCGGCTCCGGCATGCAGGCGATCCAGATCACGCTGGCCATGACCGCTACGGCCGGCAGCGAGGTGATCATCCCGACGCCCGCCTGGCCGAATGCGGCCGGCGCCACCGGTCTCGTCGGCGCACGCCCTGTCGAGGTGCCGATGACATTCGGTAATGCCGGATGGACCCTGGACATCGAGCGGATGTCCGCCGCGATCACCGACCGCACCCGCGTCATCGTGATGGTCACGCCATCCAATCCGACCGGCTGGACCGCATCGCATGACGACCTGCGCGCGGTGCTCGCGCTCGCGCGACGGCACGGATTATGGATCGTCGCCGACGAGACCTATGCGCGCTTCTGGTATAGCGAGGGAGACCGCGCGCCGTCCTTCCTCGACGTCATGGCGCCTGAGGATCGCATCCTGTTCGTGAACACGTTCTCGAAAAACTGGTGCATGACCGGCTGGCGCATGGGCTGGATCGTCGCGCATCCATCGCTTGGCCAGGTGGTCGAGAACTTGATCCAGTATTCGACCTCGGGCGTCGCGCAATTCATGCAGCGCGCCGGCGTGGCGGCGCTCGACCGGGGAGAGGAATTCGTCGAGCAACAGGTCGCGCGTGCCAGGGCCAGCCGCGACATCGCCTGCGAGATATTGGGACAGACCGGCCGCTGCCGGTTCGCGCCGCCGCAGGGCGCTTTCTATCTGTTCTTCACGGTGGACGGCGAAACCGATAGCGAGAAGCTGGCGCGGCGGCTGGTGGACGAAGCGCAGGTCGGCTTGGCGCCCGGCACCGCCTTCGGAGCCGGCGGCGAACATTTCCTGCGGCTTTGCTTCGCGCGTGATCCGGAGCAGATCCGGGATGCGTGTGAGAGAATCGCGCGGGTGTTGTGAGCGAGAGCTTTGGCCGTCCCCACACACTCCGATCACCTCCCCCCTTGCGGCGGAGGTCGGCGCGCGAAGCGCGTCGGGAGGGGGGTAAGCCGCGAACAACTTACCTGCGGTTTACCCCCGTCCCCAGCCCTCCCCGCAAAAGGGGGGAGGGAGCGCACCGCATGCGCGGTGAGGCGAGACCTACGCGGCCGCCTTATCCGCCCCACTCGCGAACCGCCCGTAGAACGTCTCACCCTTCGCTGCAAGATCGCGCAGCAGCGCGTTCGGCGCAAATCGTGGACCGTATTTCTTCTCCAGCGCCTCGCACAGCGAGACGAAATTCTTCACGCCCATGAAGTCGATATAGGACAGCGTACCACCGGTGAACGGCGCAAAGCCGAAGCCCAGGATCGATCCGACATCAGCCTCGCGCACATCGGTCAGCACGCCCTCCTCGAAGCAGCGCGCGGTCTCCAGCGCCTGAATGATCAGCATCCGCTTTTTCAGCTCATCGACATCGATGGTGTCGGGGTCGAGTGCCGTCTGCTGCAAATCGGCAAGTCCAGGCCACAATGTCTTCTGCCCTTTTTCGGGATAATCGTAGAAACCCTTGCCGTTCTTGCGGCCGAGCCGGCCATGCTTTTCGACCATAGCTTCCAGCAATGCCTTCTGGCGCGGATCGATGGCATCGCTGCCGAGATCGATTTCGGTCGCCTTCAGGATTTTCCACGCCAGATCGACCGCGACCTCATCGTTCAATGACAAAGGACCGACCGGCATGCCGGCAATGCGGCCGACATTCTCGATCATCGCCGCCGGAACACCTTCCATCAGCATCAGATGGCCTTCGCGGATGTAGGTACCGACCACCCGCGAGGTATAGAAACCACGCGAGTCGTTGACCACGATCGGCGTTTTCCTGATCGCGCGAACGAAATCCAGGGCCATCGCCAGCGCCTCGTCGCCGGTCTGCTTGCCCATGATGATCTCGACCAGCATCATGCGCTCGACCGGCGAGAAGAAATGAATGCCGATGAATTTCGCGGGATCCTTCGCACTCTCCGCCAGCGAGGAAATCGGCAGCGTCGAGGTGTTGGAGCCGAACACCACGTCCGGTACGATGGCCTGCGCTTTCGCGATCGCCTCGGCCTTCACCTTGCGATCCTCGAACACCGCTTCGATCACCAAGTCGCAGCCCTTCAGCATTCCGTAATCGGGCGTCGCGGTGATCCTCTCCAGCAGCGCATCGCGCGCCGCCGCATTGCCGCGTCCGCGGTTGATCTGTTCGGTCATCAGCTTGTGCGACAGCGCCTTGCCCTTGTCGGCGGCGTCCTGGTCGCGATCGATCAGCACCACATCGAGCCCGGCTTGGGCGCTGACATAGGCGATGCCGGCGCCCATGAAGCCCGCGCCGATGATGCCGACCTTTTTCATCTTGGTCGGCGGCACATTGGCCGGACGTCGCGCACCCTTGTTCAGCTCGCCCATCGACACGAACAGCGTGCGGATCATGGCGGCCGCTTCCTTCGAGCGCAGGATATGCGCGAAGTAGCGCGACTCCACCGTGAGCGCGAGATCGAACGGCAATTGCAGGCCGTCGAACACCACCTGCATGATCGCGCGCGCGGCCGGATAATTGTCGTAGGTCTGCTTGCGGTAGAGCGCGCTGGCCGGCGAGAATGTCATCATTCCGGCTTTCGACCAGACGAGGCCGCCGGGATTCTTGAACCCCTTCACGTCCCACGGCGCGATCGGCTTGCCGCCGGCCTTGATCCAGTCCTTCGCCACGGTCACGAGATCGGCCGCGGGGACCACATTGTCGATCAGCTTCATGCCCTTGGCGCGCGCGACCTTGAGCTGTTCGCCCTTGGCAAGGAATTGCAGCGCATCGGCCGGCAGCATCATGCGGGAGATACGGGTGGTGCCGCCTGCGCCCGGAAACAGACCGATCTTGATTTCCGGCAGGCCGACTCTTGTCTTGTCGTTGTCGGCCGCGATGCGGTGATGGCAGGCGAGCGCAAGCTCGAAGCCGCCGCCCAGCGCCGTGCCGTTGATCGCCGCGACCCACGGCTTGCCGCAGGTCTCGATTCGGCGATAGAGCTGCGACAATTTGCGGCTTTCCTCGAACAGCACCTTTGCCGCGGCTTCCTCGCCCTGCGACCTCACCATCTGTTCGAACGTCGCCGACATGGTTTTCAGCAGCCCCAGATCGGCCCCGGCACAGAAGGTGTCCTTGCCCGAGGTGATGACGACGCCTTTCACCGCCTCATCGGCGGTCGTCTTGTCCACGATGCCGGACAATTCCTCGATCACCGCCATGTCGATGACATTCATCGCGCGCCCGGGCGCATCCCAGATGACGGTCGCGATGCCGTCGAC
>JAEZBA010000028.1 GCA_023430245.1 Pseudomonadota bacterium | reverse complement strand
GCGCCGATGCTGGCGGCGGCGGCGTGGCTGCTGGGTGAAGCCATCACCAGCATGCCGGGCGCCCTGGCGCTGACGTCGCTATTTTACCAGACCGTGTGGGTGGTTTCGCTCACCTTTCTGATCTGGTTCATCATGGTGTCGAAATACTCGGCCAGCCGTCTTTCGGCCTTCACATTTCTGACGCCATTATTCGGGGTATTCGCGGGTTATCTGGTCATGGGCGACCCGATCACGCCGCCTTTCGCGGGCGCTGTGGCGCTGGTGATCGGCGGGCTGATCCTGGTGAATCGGCCGCGTTGAGGCTTCCTTTAGCGGCGGGAGCGCCTATACCTCGGGATCCGGCCGGAACTGCGGGTTGTTCGACCTCCCGTTTTCACATCGAGATGCTAGATTAGGGTTATGGATCAGATTACCACCCCGGACGTTCTCGGCGGACCCGCGCCGCGCCATTCCTCGGTTGCCGTCGATATCGGCGGCGTGATCGTCGGCGGCGGCGCTCCGATCGTCGTGCAGTCGATGACCAACACCGATACCGCCGACGTGGAACAGACCACCCGGCAGGTCGCAGCGCTTGCCCGCGCCGGTTCCGAGCTTGTGCGCATCACGGTCGATCGCGACGAAGCCGCAGCGGCGGTGCCGCATATCCGCGACCGTCTTGCGAAAATGAACGTGCGGGTGCCGCTGATCGGCGACTTCCATTACATCGGCCACAAGCTGCTGGCCGACCATCCGGCCTGCGCCGAGGCGCTCGACAAGTATCGCATCAATCCCGGCAATGTCGGCTTCAAGGACAAGAAGGACAAGCAGTTCGGCGCCATCATCGAGACCGCGATCCGGCACAACAAGCCGGTGCGGATCGGCGCCAATTGGGGCTCGCTCGATCAGGAATTGCTGACGCATCTGATGGACGAGAACGCAACCTCGGCGGCGCCGCTGGAAGCGCGCGCGGTGATGCGCGAGGCGATGGTGCAGTCCGCTTTGCTGTCCGCCGATCGCGCCGTTGAAATGGGATTGCCGAAGAACCGCATCGTCCTGTCGGCGAAAGTGTCGGCGGTGCAGGATTTGATCGCGGTGTATCAGGTGCTGGCGCAGCGCTCCGATTACGCGATCCATCTCGGCCTCACCGAAGCCGGCATGGGATCAAAGGGCATCGTTGCGTCATCCGCGGCGCTCGGCATCCTGCTGCAACAGGGCATCGGCGACACTATCCGCGTTTCACTCACGCCCGAGCCGGGCGGCGACCGTACCGTCGAAGTGAAGGTTGCGCAGGAAATCCTGCAGACGATGGGCTTTCGCACTTTCGTGCCGCTGGTCGCGGCGTGCCCCGGCTGCGGCCGCACCACGTCGACCACGTTCCAGGAACTGGCGCGCGACATCCAGTCCTTCATCCACACCTCGATGCCGGAATGGAAGACGCGCTATCCCGGCGTGGAAGCGCTCAATGTCGCGGTGATGGGCTGCATTGTGAACGGGCCCGGCGAGAGCAAGCATGCCGATATCGGCATTTCGCTGCCGGGCACCGGCGAAGCGCCAGCCGCGCCGGTCTTCATCGACGGCAAGAAAGCGGTGACCCTGCGCGGTGCAAATGTCGCCGCGGAGTTCAAGACCATGGTGATCGATTACATTGAGCAGCGCTATGGTCGCGGCGGCGCGGGACGGACCGCGGCGGAGTGACGCGCCAACCGGTGACGCGTTACCGCGTTATCGTGGAGTCTTTCGCCGCGACATGACGGTCGCGAGTTTCTCGCTGCCTTCGATCGCGATCCAGAGGACCGCGAAAACGATCGAACCGAAAAGCACGAGCAGCAGCACGTTTTCCATTGCCGTTATTCCTCCCGCGATTCGTGTTTTGCGGCGTAAACGAGCATGCGGAAGGCGCGTTCCAACCGAGCGGCTTAACAATTCGTAATCGCGATTGCGCAGCGCAACCGGAACGCCTGCACGGATTGACTCGCACGCATTGCCCGAAGCGTAGCGCGGCCCCATATTGCAGGGATGAACGACGATTATCGCCCCCGCGTGGAACGTCCCCGCGTCGAGCCGGAAATCATCCCGCCGAATGCGCGACGCGGCGGCCGCGGCGCATTCGAGAATCTGTTTGTGCGGGTCGAGGAGGGTGACGACGGCATCCGCCGCGTTCAGATCAAGAAGCTCGGCCCGTTCACACTGGCGCTGATCCTGCTCGGGATCGGCCTTGCGGTCGGCATCGTGTTTCTGCTGCTGGCCGGCTTGGTGCTGTTATGGATTCCGATCGTGATCATCGGCATCCTGTTCGCGCTGTTCTCGGCGTCGGCGCGCGACATGTGGCAGCGCGTACGCGGCTATTTCGGCGGACGAAGAGGCGGCTGACGCCGCACATTCCATCTCTTTGAATTCGGCCCTCACCTGATGGGCCGACAAGCGCTCTGAAACGAGCACCGCTCGCGGGCGAGCAGGCTCAACTGCGCATACACTTTATGGTTGCAATTTTGTAATTACTATCTAGAATTGAAATCGTTCTCGATTGCACCTGCGCTGCCCTGCTCACATCGTTGTCGCTTCCGCCATCGCGCACGCGTTGCGGCGCATGCCTGTTTGCGCGTTTCGATTGGACGGGCCGAACCGCCGTGACGGCAGCGCGCAGCACCGCGCGGGAGGCGGTTCTTCGATGTCTGAAAAAATCAGTATCGCACCAGGTCACGGCAGGGCCGGACGTCAGCCGACAGCGCAATCGCTCGCGCGGCACAGACTCAGCGGCCATGACGATCCCGGCATGTTCGGCCGTATGTTTCCGGATCTGCCGCCGCTCGAGGTTGACGATGGTCCGCTGCGGGATCTGGCCAACACCATGCTGGACGCCAATTCCGGCAGCCCGGACGGAGACATTGCCGATGGTCCGCGGGTGATCGTGCCGGCCGGTTTCACCTATCTCGGCCAGTTCGTCGACCACGACATCACCCTCGACATGACCTCGATCGGCGACAAGATTGCCGACCCGGAGGGAATCGAGAATTTCCGGACCCCAGCGCTCGATCTCGATGCGATCTATGGCCTCGGCCCGGACGGCAGCCGTCAGCTCTATGCGCGCAACCCCGAAGGCGGCGGCGGGAAGACGCCTGGCCCGAAATTCCTCATCGGCAAGACCATCAATGTCGATTTCGGCGGCGTGACCGGCAATCATCTCAACGATCTTCCACGCAACCCGGAAGGGTTTGCGCTGATCGGCGATCATCGCAACGACGAGAACCTCGTCGTCGCGCAGACGCATCTCGCCTTCCTGAAATTCCACAATGTGATCTGCGATCGCATCGCCGGGCCGGGAAAAGCGCCGGACGCGATCTTTTCCGAGGCGCGGCGCATCGTCAGCTGGCATTACCAGTGGATGGTGCTGCACGACTTCGTCGAGCGCATCACCGAGCCCGGCATCATTGCGCGCATTCTCGAACGCGGCCGGAAATTCTATCGCTTCAAGAAGCTGCCTTATATGCCGGTCGAATTTTCGGCCGCCGCCTTCCGCTTCGGCCACAGCATGGTCCGAGAGCGCTACAGCCACAACCGCATCTTCACGGGGCCCAGCGCGGCCACGCTCCGGCTATTGTTCGATTTCACCGGACTGTCCGGCGGGATCATCGGCGATCTGGCGCCGGTGCCATCGCCGGGCCCGCTGCCGCAACCGGTGCTGCCCTCTAACTGGATCATCGACTGGCGTCGCTATTTCGATTTCGGGCCCGGCGCCAATCCGGACGGCGTGCGTCTCAACCCGGCGCGCAGGATCGATCCGTTCCTGATTCAGCAACTCCACGATCTGCCGGGCGGCGGCGGCAATCTCGCATTCCGCAATCTCGCTCGCGGCGTCCACCTCAAATTGCCGTCGGGACAGGCGATTGCCGGTGCGATGAATATCCGCGATCCGCTGACCCCGGAGGAGATCGCGACCGGCGATGACGGCGCGGTCGCCAAGCGCCACGGCCTGCATAAGCAGACGCCGCTCTGGTACTACATTCTCAAGGAAGCGCAGATCAAAAGCCAGGGAAAGCGGCTTGGGCCGGTGGGTTCGACGATCGTTTCCGAGGTCCTTGTCGGCCTCGTTCACGGCGACCATGAATCGTATCTGTGGCAGAAAGGCGTGAACTGGAAGCCCGACCTGCCGTCGAAAGTGCCGGGCACATTCATGATGACGGACCTGTTGCGGCTCGTCGGCGACATCAGTCCGATCGACAACATCACCACATTGCCGTAGCCTTTGCACGCCGCGCATTATACGCGTGCCTGCGCGGAGAATGCCGCTCACGTATGCCGCAGCGCCTCGATCGGATCGAGCTTTGAGGCACGTAGCGCCGGATACCAGCCGAAGAACACACCGACCAGACCGGAAAACGCCACCGCGATCACGATCGAGGCCGGCTCGACCAGAAGCGGCCAGCCAGCCGCATTCGAGATCAGATAGGCCGCGCCGACGCCCAGCAT
>JAEZBA010000663.1 GCA_023430245.1 Pseudomonadota bacterium | reverse complement strand
GCCGGTGATGGAGGAAATCTCGCTGCGCCTCGAACTTTCGATGCAGGTCGCGCTGATGGCGACCATCATCGCAGTATTGCTGGCGATACCGATGGGCACCCTGGCGGCGCTATACCGGGACACCTGGATCGACTACCTCATCCGCATTCTGACAATCGGCGGGCTGTCGATTCCATCCTTCTGGTTCGGCATGCTGATCATGCTGAGCCTGCTGGCCTTCTTCAACTGGCTGCCGCCGATCACGTTTACGCCGTTCTACGTCGATCCATGGGCCAATTTCACGCAGCTGATCTGGCCGGCGATGGCGGTCGGCTATCGCTATTGCGCGGTGGTGGCGCGCATGATCCGGTCCTCGCTGCTGGAGGTCCTCAACGAGGACTATATCCGGACCGCCCGCGCCAAGGGCGTCTACGAAAAGCTGGTGATCTCGCGGCATGCGCTGCGCAACGCGCTGCTGCCGGCGATTACCGTCATCGGCCTTGAATTCACGTTTTTGATCGGCGGCCTCGTGGTCACCGAGCAGGTGTTCAACCTCAACGGCATCGGTCAGCTGTTCGTGCAGAGCGTGGCGCGCAATGACTTCATGCTGATCCAGGGCATGGTGATGCTGATCGCTGCCTTCTACGTGTTCGTCAACCTGATTGTCGACCTGCTCTATGCGGTGTTCGATCCCCGGATCCGTTACAACTCATGACCATCGCAGCTCCCGCCATCACTGAAGTCGCGAAGCGCGGACCGAACCCGTATATCGAGTTCTGCAAGCAGCAGCCGCTGGGTGCGATCAGTTTCTTCATCATCGTCGCGATGATGTTCGCCGGCATCTTTTCGGAATGGGTCGCCCCCTACGACCCGCTGGCGATCGACTTCGCCTCGATCCTGGCGCCGCCGTCCTGGGAGCATTGGTGCGGCACCGACGCCTATGGCCGCGACATCTGCTCGCGGCTGATCTACGGCTCGCGCACCGCGCTGGTCATCGGCTTCACGTCGTCATTTGTCGGCTCGACCATCGGCGCCATCCTTGGCATCGCGTCGGCCTATTTCGGCGGACGCATCGACAACATCATCCAGCGTTTCATGGATATCTTGCTGGCCTTTCCGCTGATCGTGCTGGCGCTGGTGGTGGTCGCGGCACTCCGCCGCTTCGTCATCGGCGGCGTCGACATCAACCTGATCTTCGCGATCGCGATCCCGATCATCCCACGTGTGGCGCGCGTGGTCCGCGCCGCCGCGTTTTCGGTGCGGGTGATGCCCTATGTCGATGCCGCGCGGGCGGCCGGCTATTCCAACAGCCGCATCATCTTCCGGCACATGGCGCCGAACGTGGTCGCGCCGTATCTGATCATGCTGACGGCGTTCATCGCGCAGGCGATCCTGGCGGAAGCCTCGCTGTCGTTCCTCGGCCTCGGCGTCGCCGAGCCGACCGCGGCCTGGGGCCTGATGCTGTCCGGCAACGCCGCCGACTTCTACCGCGAGGCGCCGTGGATGATCCTGTTCCCCGGCGCCGCGATTTCGCTCGCGGTGTTTTCCTTCAACCTGTTCGGGGACTCGCTGCGCGACTACCTCGATCCAAGGTTCAAGGTGTAGCGAGCGGTCACCGCGTCAGCGTCACCAGGTCAGTGTTCTGGCATTCTCCGCGAAGATGAAGCTCTGCGTGTAGCCGGGCTTGCCGAGTTCGACGCCAGGGACGAGATCGTCGAGCTTCAGTCCGAATTCCGAGAGGCAGGGCCCGCAGATCAGCACCTTGCCGCCGTCCTTAATGAAGTCGGCGACGATGTCGCGCGGGATGCGCTGCATCGACGGCCGCTTCTCCTGATCTCCGGTCTTGGCCGCGAGTTTCACCGCGTCGAGATTGAGAAAGATCGTGACCTGGTGGCCCATCTTCATCGTGTTGTGGGCGAAATGCAGGCCCATCCAGCCGCGCCATGAATCGCCAGTGGTCATGTTGACGAACAAAGCCGGCTTCGACGCCTGTGCCTGCGCCGTACCGGGCAGCGGGCCGAGCGGGAGATGGGCAACAGCAAAACCCAGAACGATTCCAAGCAAGCAGACCGCAACAAGACGCCGCATGTCAAAGACCCTCCGATGAAAACCCGGTCAATGCCGAAAGAGCAAATCCCGTGTCAGGTCGTCAAGGTGACGGACGGCCTGCAGGGCTGTTTGCAACTGCTCCCGCTCCGGCCCTGACAGCCGGCGCACCGCGACGGCATTGGTCGCGGGCTTGCCCTGCTGGATATCCTCAAGCTGTTGCGACAGGATCAGCGCCAGAAATGTCGCATGGGCTTCGACCAGCGCGTCCATATCGGCATCGCCGCCGATATCGAGGGCACGCACGCCAAGGAGCCTGGCCGGCGTGGCACGTTCCAGCACATGGTGCTGGATGGCGAGCACCCGCGCGGTCGACACGATCCCGAACAACCCGGCCCGCTTCAAATCGATGCGTCCCTTGTGCGTCAGGATGCGTCCGAACAATCCCAAGCCACGTTCGGACCGGCCCGACGCTTCGGCCAGCAGTTTGGCGAAACTGGTCTGGCCCTTGGCGACGTCGAAGGCATCGCGCCACAGCGCATCGGCCAGTTCGAGCTTGCCGTAGACGCCTCGCATATCGAAGAAGATGTCGACGGACAGAAGGTCCTGCGGGCGCGACCGGGTGATCCATTCGGCGATCCGTGCGCGCCAGGTCGCAATCGAGCCGCGCCACAGCGCGTTGCTCGCCATCACGCCGCCCTTGCAATAGGGAACGCCGACTTCGTTCAGGATGTCGGCCACATGCTGGCCGAGCCGCGCGAACCACTTGTCTTCCGGGCCGTCCGGATCGCCGCGCTCGAACGCAATCGCATTGTCCTGGTCCATCGCCAGCAGACTCTCGCCGCGGCCCGCCGAACCGAGAACGGTCATGACATAGGGACACGGCGGATCGCCGTCGCCGGCTTCCAGCATGCGCCGCTCGGCAATCACCGCGGCCTGCCGGGTCAGCGCGCCGAGTTCGCGGGAAATGATCGCGGCGACCTCTCGCGCCGACAGGCCCTCGGCGAGCAGCGAGCCCGAAACCTGCGGCAACTTCGCCCAGGCCGTGCCGAGCGCCGGTACGGCATCGGCCTCGTCGATCTCGTCGCCGAGCGACACGGCGTCGCCCGCGCGCAGCCGCAGCAGGTCGCGGGCCGACAAGGCGCCGGTGACGAAGCCGGATTCGTCGGTCACGCCGAGATGGCGGATTTTCAGCCGGCTCATGCGGCCGATGGCGCGATAGACGAAGGCATCGGATGGGATGGTGGCGAGCGGCCGGCTCATGAATTGCTCGACGCAGAGCTTGAGCGCGCCCTCGCCCGCGATCGCCATCGCCCGCAATATGTCGCGCTCGGTGATGATGCCCGCGGCAAAAGCCGGAAGCCGGTCGTGCGCGATATCGGGCGGCGCAACATAGAGTGAAGAAACACGTTCGCGGATCAATTCGCTCAACGCATCGCCGAGCGTGCGATCGGAGGCGATGGTCCTGGGCGGGCTCGACATCACGTCGCGAATGCGATGGCGATACGGATAGCTGTCGATCCGGTCGAGCATCCGCGCGGTGCCGTCGCGGTCGATCGCTGTATCGGGCGTGACCCATCCCGCACGATACTGACGATCGAGCGCATCGGTCAGCGCGCGGCAAGCCTGCGTCGCCTCGGCAAAGGTGCGGATGCCGCTGTCCCGCAGCTTCGGCAGCAGCGCCAGGAACACGCCCGCGGTCGTGGTGGCGTCACCCAGCGCGGAATGCCGTCCGCCGACCGTCACACCGAGCCAGTCTGCCAGCTCCTCGAGCGAATTGCCGGCACGGCCAGGATCGACGAGCTGCACTAGATGCTGCGTGTCGAGCGTCCCGCGCGGCGCCACCCACGCGACGCCGGCGCGCCGGCATTCCTGCTGCAGGATCGCCAGGTCGAACCCGACCGAGTGACCGACCAGCACGGACTGTCCGACATAATCGAGGAATTGCGGCCACATCGACCCGAAGACCGGCGCCTCAGCGACCTTGGCGTCGTCGATGCCATGAATCGCGGTCGAGAAAGCCGGTATCGGCTCGCGCGGATTGACGTAACTCTGGAACGCACCCTCGCGTTTGATCTGCCCCGCCGCGATTCGTACCGCCCCAACCTCAAGCAGGCGCGCCTTTCGCGGATCGAGACCGGTGGTTTCGGTGTCGATCACGATCGCATCGAGCGAAATCAGCGGCGTGGCATTGGTGACCGCAGCCATTGTGGCGCTCCGTGCGAGACGTCAGGCCTCGCCGCTCAACTGCCTCACCATGAGGCCCGCATCCATGCGATTCATCAATTCCTCCTGAACCTTGACGAGATGAAGCTGCATGAAGCTGCGCGCTGTCGGAGCGTCGGGGGTGAGAAACTGCTTGTCGAAAGGCATCATCGCGAAATAGCGCTCGGCAAAGGGCACCGGAATATCGATGACGCGCTTCGGCGGATGAGTCGACAGACGTTCGAGATGCAGCGCTAGATCAGCGCGTCCGGCCGTCCATTCCTCATCGGTGAGTTCAGCCGGACGCGGATAGCGATCGTAGATCGACAAAACCAGTTCGATCAGCGGATCGAGCTCGCTTCGCCGGTCGCTGCCGGCCTGCGGCGCCAGCACGCCATCGACGGTCTCGCCCACCATTGCAAGACCCAACGGAAAGGCGCGCCAGCGCGCACGATTGAGCGCGCCCTGGAAGCCCTCATCCGCCAGCATCACCTTCGAAAAATGACCGGAGCGGGCACGCGAATAATCATAGATGCCCTTCTGCACCAGAAACGCAGCGTTCTCATCGATGAAGTCGGCCAATGCTTGCGGCGTCTGAATTGGAGGTTTGCGGCGCAACAAAAAATCCAGGAGCCCCATCTCGTCACCTTGCATGAGCTTTCTTCTGCTGCACCGCAGCCGCATCTCGCATGTGCGAAACGCACGTTCGACGAAAGACTAGCAAGTTCAGAGGGTAAAAGCCCTACTTTGGCCGAAAGTCTTATAAGGCCCGCCCGCCAGTCGATGTTAATTTTTCGTATCGTTCCGGAAGCACGGCGTCGAAAAGATCGTGCAACGGACAGCGGCAAGTTGGGGAGGTGCCGCAAACCGCCGGGTTGACCGGCTCTCCCCGCATATGCATCGCCGGATCCCCGCGTCCGGTTACTCAACGAGGGAGGGCTTCCTACCCATGGCACAGCAGAACACAAATTCCTCAACGTCTGACAATGACCTGGCTCATTGGAAAAAGACGACCAACCTGATGTGGATCCATCTCGGGATCTGGTTCTTCTTCGGCTTCGTGGTGCATCTTTTCGCCCCGCAGCTGAACAAGATCGTCATCGCCGGCTTCCCGCTCGGCTTCTACATGGCCGCCCAAGGCTCGCTGATCGCGTTCGTGGTTCAGCTCTTCGTCTTCGCGAAGCAGCAGGACAACATCGACCGCGAATTCGGCGTGGCTGAAGACGACTGAGGGAGACAACGACAATGGCCACTC
>JAEZBA010000619.1 GCA_023430245.1 Pseudomonadota bacterium | reverse complement strand
GACCAGATTGGCAAGGCTGTTGCTGCGCGCGCTCACCGCCGAATTCGGCGCCGCCCGCATGAGGAACAGCTGAGCCGGCCGTTCGGCAAGGGCGCCATCCATGCCGAGGAGCGGATGACCGTCAAGCGCTTGCGCAGAATCCGGCGCACCATGCTCGCCGGCATAGGAGCTGCTGCAATACACACTCCAGGCCACGTCCGGCAGCCTGCGCGCAACGATGCCGGCGCCGTCCGGTCGCGAGCCCGTGCGCAGGGCAATGTCGGCGTCGCCGCGAGCCAGATCGAAGCGGCGATCATCGGCTGCCAGCTCGATCAGAATTGCAGGATGCCGTTTTCGAAAATCCGACAGCAACGGCGCGACCAGCTGGCTGGCGAGCGCTTCGCTGCTGGTGAGCCGCACGCGGCCCGACAGCACGCGTTGTTCGGCATCGATCGAGCTCTCCAGCGCATTGACCTCGTCCTCGATGCGTTCGGCGACCGCAGCGATGCGCTCGCCAAGCGGCGTCGGATGATAGCCGCTATGCCTGCGTTCGAAGAGCGTCACGCCGATTGCGGATTCGAGCTGGGTGATCCGCCGCATGACCGTTGTCTGGTTCACGCCGAGCGCATGCGCGGCGCGGAGCGCCGAGCCCCCGCGCGCCACGGCCAGAACAATGCGAAGGTCCGACCACTCGAGCATGCTCCATTCTGCAAAAACGCAGAACGACTTGGCAATATCGCTGATTGTTGCAGGACGCCGGCGGACGTATCTCAACATCGTCCGAGAATGAGAAATCGCTCTAAACATCAGGGGGTTGGTACTCCGCAAAGGATCGGCGCGGAGCGCTGACCGGTCCCGAACGCTGCTTCAGCTTCCACTGCAAATGCGCGCATCGCCGCGCCACGGATGGAGTCTGCCATGACCGATGTTGCCGTTTGCCGCCCCGTCAAGGAACTGAGCCTGGCGGCTCGCATGCGCCAAGCCGCCGCGCGGCTTGCGCACGCCATCGAGCGTGCAATCGTTGCCACCCGGGTTCAGCGCGAATTGAACGCGCTGCCGGACCTGATGCTGCGCGATATCGGGCTGAACCGCAGCGACATCCGCTTCGTCGCCGATGCGCTTGCCTCGGGCCGGAGCGACCCGTCGCGTCCTGCCGTCGATCGCATCAACCGCAGCACGGCGCGGCGACGATTGTCGCACGGCCGCGACGACCGTCCGGCGCCGCTGGCGATGTTCCGCATGTTGTTCTCGGCGGCCGCTGTTGCAGCCTGCGTGTTAGGCGCCAATCCCGATGCCGGACTGGCGCAGGACGCGCAGATCAAGCGCGGGCAGTATCTGGTGACGCTCGGCGGCTGCAACGACTGCCATACACCAGGTTACCTCTTCGGCAAGCCGGATATGGCGCGCTTCCTCGGCGGCTCCGAGGTCGGATTCGAGATTCCCGGCCTCGGTGTGTTTCATGGTCCGAACCTGACGCCCGATCACGAGACCGGCCTCGGAGGGTGGTCGACGGATCAGATCGTCGTCGCCATCACCAAGGGCCGGCGTCCGGATGGACGTGGGCTTGCACCGATCATGCCCTGGCACGCTTTCGCGAATCTGACCGCGCAAGATGCGCGCGCCATCGCCGTCTATCTCAAGAGTCTGCCATCGGTGAAGAACGCGGTGCCGGGACCGTTCGGACCGGACGAACAAGCGACGTCATTCGTGATGAAGATCGCGCCGCCGCCAGCGACGTCCACCGAAGGCACGGCGCAGCGATGACGCCCGGGCCAACCTTGCTCAGCTTTTCAGAAAGGAAACAGCCATGCCCACGCTTCAAGACACTCAGCCACGTCCTCACAAGCCCGTCGCGATCTGGCCCAAGGTGCTTGCCGCAATACTAGACTTCTCCTTCGCGTTCTACCTCGCCGGCTACGTGGTCGGTTATCTCACCGGCGATCTGACGGATGGCGGATTCGAACTGAAGGGCATTCCGGCGCTGATCGTGTTTGCGCTCGTCGCAGGATATTTCGTCGTGTTCGTCAGGTTTCTGGGAGGGACGGTCTGGCAGTGCGTGCTGAGGACGGGCGGGGTTACCCCTCGCGCGTGAACCAGCATTAACCACCGGGCCCTCGGGAACATCGCCTGCCGCGAATGGTGCTTGGTGCTCGTTCCCTGTCAGCGCGCCTCGTTTGACAAACCGATCCCGAGCGTCGAAAGTTGACGCAAATACGAAACGTATTTCGTTATAGCGAAATGAAAGGTGGGAGGACGCGATGTTCAAGCCGATTGTCGGAATCCTGGCGCTGTGTGCCCTGCCGCTGCTGACACCGGCGGCGGCCGCGCAGCAGTTTCCGCAAGGTCCGGTCACAATCGTCGTGCCCTATCCCGCTGGCGGCGCCACCGACCTGGTGGCGCGGCTGGTACAGCCGAAGCTGTCCGAGGCACTCGGTCAGCCGGTTGTGATCGAGAATCGCCCCGGCGCGAGCGGCAATACCGCGACCGCGGCCGTGCTGCGCGGCAAGCCGGACGGGCAGACAATCGTACTGACCACCAACGCGGTGATGACGCTCAACCCGCATCTTTCGGATCTCGGCTTCGATCCGCTGACGCAGGCCGCACCGATCACGCGCACGTCGCAATCCGGACTGCTGCTTGCCGTGCATCCTTCGGTGCCTGCGAACACGGTCCAGGAATTCATCGCCTATGCCGCAAAGAATCCCGGCAAGGCCACGTTCGGCACTGGCGGCGCGCCGATGCAGATCATCGGTGAGATGATGGCGAAGCGCGGCAACGTACAGATGCAGCACATTCCCTATAAGGGCGCAGCGCCCGCCATCAACGACGCGGTCGGCGGGCATATCAATTCCGTGATCATGCAGATCGCGTCGATTACGCCCTTCATTCAAAGCAAGGCTTTGAAGCCGCTGGCCGTGACCACCGCTCAGCCGGTCAAGACCTTCCCGGATGTACCGACGCTGGCCAGTACGTTCCACGGCATCGAAGGCGTCAACTGGTATGGATTCTTCGCGCCGGCCGGCACACCAAAGCCTGTGATCGACAAGCTGAATGCAGCCATCGTCGCCGCGTTGAAGGATCCGGCCGTGGTCCAGAAGCTCACCGGCTCCGGCGAGGAGATCATTGCCGGCACGCCGGAAGAACTCGCCGAAACTGTTCGCCGCGATCACGC
The DNA here is from genome assembly GCA_023430245.1 of Pseudomonadota bacterium. Classification (GTDB taxonomy): domain Bacteria; phylum Pseudomonadota; class Alphaproteobacteria; order Rhizobiales; family Xanthobacteraceae; genus Pseudorhodoplanes. The sequence continues at coordinate 1,408 of JAEZBA010000619.1, read as the reverse complement.
ACGCTGGGCAGAGTTCCTCAAGCAGCTCCCCGATCTGAAACTGCAGTGATGCAGCCGCGGACCGGACATTCCCATGCCTGAAGCATTGCTCCCCGACGGCGGCAAGCTCGCCTATGATGTTTACGACTTCACCGAGCCATGGCGCGACGCCGAGCCGCTGATCTTCGTTCACGGCTTTAGCAAGAATCGCAAGTTTTGGTACGAGTGTCTGCCGGAATTAGCACGCGATTACCGCTTCTATAATCTCGACATGCGCGGGCATGGAGACTCCAGCCCAATTGCGGCCGACTTCCAGATGTCGCTTGCACCGTTTGCGCGCGATATCGTCGACTTCATGGATGTGGTGAATATCGACAGCGCGCATTTCATGATGGCGGAATTCGCGTCCGCCATCGCGATCGAGCTCGCCGCCGATTACCCGGATCGCGTCCGCAGCGTCACCATGCCGGGCTTCGGCTATAACTGGCGCGCCGGCACGGTCAGCGCCAAGGCCTGGGCCGACCTTCTGCGCGAGAAGGGCACGGCGGCCTGGGCGCAGGAAACCAACAAGCACCGTCTTCCGGCCGACGCCGATCCGGGCCTGCGCGCCTGGTACATCGCGCAGCAATCGCGGATGCCCGTCGACCTGATGATCAAACTGTTCGATTTTGCAATCGATCTCGATCAGACCGAGCGGCTGCAGCATTTCAAGGCGCCGGCGCTGATCATGAGCGGCACCAACGCACAGCAGGCAACGGCGGACAGTACCCGCCGTGCGGTGGAACTAATGCCGAACTGCAAGGCGGTGCTGATGGAGGGCATGCCCTTCAACGTGATGACCGCCTGCCCGCAGGCCTGCATCGCAACCGCAAAGGAATTTCTGGTATCGCTGCGCAGGACCTGATGTTCGCGAGGGCGGCCAGCCAACAGCCGTTCGGCCGGCCGCCCAGGTCGCTCACAACTTGAACAACACCTCCGCGTTCTTGCCGGAGATTTTCTTTGCCTGATCCGCCGGCAGCGCATTCACCCGTGCAAGGCAGCCGATCATGTCACCGATATTGTGCGGATAATCCGAGCCGTACAGCACGCGATCCGGTGAGCCCGCGACCGAGATGCACAGATCGAGCGCCCGCGGATCGTACACCACGGTGTCGTACCAGATGCGCTGCAGATAGGTGGATGGCTTGTCCTTGATCACCTCGGCGCAGCCCGGGATCATCTCCCAGCAGCGATCCAGACGGCCGGCGAGATAGGGCAGCGTCGCGCCGCCATGCGAAGCAATCAGCTTGATGTTCGGATATTTGTCGAGAAAACCCGAATAGATCATGCGCGTGAAGGCGAGCGTCGTATCGGCCATGAAGCCGACCGGCGGGATCATGTTGAATTCATCCATGTGCTGATCCTTCACGCCCTGCGGCGCGCCGGGATG
>JAEZBA010000570.1 GCA_023430245.1 Pseudomonadota bacterium | reverse complement strand
TTGTCCGACCGCTTCCAGGGAGAGATCGGATCGGTTGACCAGCAACTCCTGCAGCAACGAATCGTCTCTGGACTTGTCGATCATCGTGCGCAAGCCGAGCCGCGAGAAGCGCGCACCCTGATTGGCTGCAAGCGTCCGTACGGTTTCGCCATTGCCACGTTCGGTGAGGATATCCGTGATGTCCGGGGCCAACGCGTGACGGCCCGCGATCGCCTCGAGATGCGCCTGGCTGCCCGTCGAAGCCAGGTCGACCAGCACGTTATCGCGCAGCCCGCGATAATCCTGGATGATCGGCCGCGCGACTTCGAAGTCGGCATCATAGGCCAGCGCGTTTACGGTCTCTTCCGGGAGACTTGGCATCCGCGCCAGCACTGACGACGCGCTCGCGCGGTCGGCACGATCGAAATTTTCCAACAGCTTGGAGACAATTTCGCCCAGCAGATACTCTACGGTTGTGCTCTGGTTCGGGACGGCGAACGTGTCAGATATCTGCCGCAGCAATTCGAGCCGTTTTTCGGATGACCTCTCGGCTGCCAAAGCGAGCAAATTTTGGGTCGGCGATGAGGTGTGCGTTGCTAATGCGGTCATGGCGGCGTCCTGATGACCACAACTAACGAGAGTGACACTAATAGTCTGTAAATTGGAACCGAGAGACTCCGTCGCATCGAGCCTTTTCGTTTAGGCGTTGCCCGTCGCGACGATAGAATGGTGAATACTGTACCAACAGGCCAGCCCTAGCTCTTTGCCGGATTCCTGGCCGGGCTTCGTCCGGACAGCACAAACACCACGAAGGCCGCGGCGAAACAGACGACGGAGAGAAAGCCGATAGCGCGGTACAATTCGTGCTGAAACAGCAAGCCCGCCGCCCCCGAGCCGATCGCCTGCCCAACATACAGAAACGATGTATTGAGCGCGACGGTGGCGCTTGCAAGAACAGGCGCCGCCGTGACCAGGCGCGCCTGCTGCATCGAATTTCCGGCGGTGATGCCGAGACCGAGAATGAACACACCCGCGGCCATCAGCGCCAGGATCCCGGTCCCGAGCGCGAAGACCAACGCGCCCGACATCATCACCAGAATGAAGAAGCCCAGCGTACGCTGGACACCGGAAAACTGCACCATCCGCGTCGCCGCCAGGTTTCCTATCAGTCCTGCAACGCCAAGAAGCGAGAACAGCAATCCGGCCGCGGCCGGGCCGCCGTCCGCGACCTTCTGCACCAGCGCTGCCATGTAGACCGTGATCGAGAATTGCCCCGACATCTGGAGCAACGTAATCAGCAGGATCAGCAGCAATGTGCGGCTGCGCGCGATATCGACAAAACTCTTCAGCGACAGTGGATGTCCCTGCAAGCCGCCCGGTAGAGCCGCCGCATTAAGCAACGCACTGACGCCCGCGAGCACCCCGATAGCAAGATAGGTTTCGCGCCAGCCGAATTGCGTCGCAAACAGCGTGATCAGCGGCAAGCCGATGGCGATCGCCAGCGACCAGCCAAGAAATACGTAAGCGAGCGCCGCAGCCCGCTCCTTCTCCGGAGCGATCAGGGCCATCGTGCTCGCCGCCTGCGGTGTATAGATCGCGACAAAGGCCAGCATCGCTAGGCGCAGGACGAGAATGGCTGCATAACTGTCGACCAGGGCGGAGAGAATGTGCCCAGCGGCGACGACGGCGAGCGTCCCGCTCAAGAGCAGACGGCGACCGACCCGCGTGGTCAGCCATGCCACGATCGGAGAGCCGAAGCACAGGACCACCGCCCCGTAGGTCACGAGCAGACCGATATCGCGCACGGTCACGCCGAGGCCGGCCGACAATTCGGTCAGCATGCCGGCGGGGGCCAGAACGGACAGCCCGGTGATGAAATTCCCGCTCATGAGCGCAAGGCGGGACGACAGATAGGTCATGCTGAAGGATGCGGCGTTCCAGGGGCCGCAGACGCTATTGTAAATGGCCGGCGCTGGCTATCTGCGCCACACGCACATCAGCTATATGAGCAAGCTGATTGGCTCGGCCGATTTTCAAGCCCCGTTATCGCGGCGCATGCTTGCAGCGGTGATAGACATGGCCTGCGGGGTCGCTGCCGATCACATGAAGCCGGTCGGGCGCAATCAGCTTGAGGTCCACGGCGTCCCGCGTGCGGCCAGCCTCGCCTTCATCGGAACGCAAGCCCGATGCACGGACTGAACCGTTGCGCCCGCGCGTCACCCGGGTGATCTCGTATCCGGACGCGAAGAACTGAATGCTGCGGTCCTCGATGGTCAGAAGCCCATCACTGTCAAGGTGGGCGCAATCGCCGGCCTCATAGGCCCAGAGACCCTTGAGGTCCGACGGAAGACGGTTCGCGCGCAGCGGCAAATCCGCGCCGACCGCCGATCCCAACGGCGCGAATGCGAGAATCAGCGCCCCGACAGCGTGTCCGCAATGCTTCATGGAGTGCCAGCCCCTGGCCTGAGGGGCGGTAGCGCTAGTGCAGCCGGAACACCCCGTCCACCGCCTTGATCTCGGACGGCCGGATCAGCCGCGAATGCGCGACCGTAACCGTATGCAGCACGCCCTCGATCGACTTCTCCCAGAACCGCAAAAACTGGTTCAGCTCCGGAAAATCGGGACAGAGATCGTAGTTCTGCCAGACATAGGTTTGCAGCAGCCAGGGATGGTCGGGCCGCCGATAAAGGATTTCCGCGGTAGTCAGACCGTATCCATTCACCTGTTTTCGAAAGTCTTCCGATGGCATGTCAGTCCTCTAGGAAAGCGATTCCCACGAACCTTGAGACGGCAAGAGTTCAATCCCCGGTCGCTTCTGACAAGCCTAAAAATTGATATTCGTTCCTAAAATCAAGGCGTTAGCAGCATTGCCGAAGGGCTGCTGATAGCCGGGCCCGCTGGTCTCTACCCTCCAGCAGCGTGCTAGCAGTCCCCCTTGACGAGTGCCAATTTTTTGGGTCAAACCCCTTGCGCACGGACCAGTCGGCCCTAGGTCGCCGGCAACCGGGTTCACACTCGGCATTCCGTCTCAAATTTCGCTTCAAGCACTGAAGGAGGATCCCCATGAAGTTCCGCCCGCTTCACGACCGCGTCGTCGTCAAGCGCATCGAGTCCGAAGACAGAACTGCCGGCGGCATCATCATTCCGGACACCGCCAAGGAAAAACCCCAGACCGGCGAGGTCATCTCCGTAGGCCCCGGCGGCCGCGACGAGGCCGGCAAGCTCATTC
>JAEZBA010000561.1 GCA_023430245.1 Pseudomonadota bacterium | reverse complement strand
GCCGTGGATGGTCGGGGTCTCGATCTTCACCCGCGGCGACGCGGCCACCACGGCTTCGCGGGTGTAGGTCTGTCCCGGGATCATCGGCTGGCCGGGAACGGTGGGCGCAGCCGCGCCGGGCTGTGGTGTGGCGCCCGGCTGCGGGATCGTGCCCGGTGCCGTCTGCTGGGCCTGCTGCTGCTGCTGTTGCTGCTGACGCAGATTCGCCTCTTCGCGCTGCCTCTCCAGCTGGGGACCGCCGATGAAATATTGCCAGCCAAGGATCACGAGCAGCGAAAGCCCGATCGCAAGAAACATGTTCTTCTGGTCGCTGATCATGTGTTCTTAGCTCACGGGTCTCGGGTTATCCTGATCCGATTTAGGTTTGCGCCGCATCGTGTGGATGCGCGCGATCGCGCGGCCGTAATCGGCGATCAGGTCGGAAAAGTCGGCCGACAACGCCGCCCGCCGCCCGACCAGCACATAGTCATGTCCGGCCTGCAGCGCATCCGCCGAGTTCAGCCGGACCAGTTCACGGAGCCGGCGGCGGACACGGTTCCGCTCGGCGGCATTGCCGACCTTGCGGGACACCGTGAAACCGACCCGTACCGGGCCCTTGTCGCTTCGGTCGCGAGCCTGCAGCACAAAGCCGGCGGACGGCACTTTGACCCCGCCGGTTGCGGCCACGAAATCCGCTCGCTGTTTCAGGCGCTCCATAGGGCCGGCCTTCAGGGCCGCGCCCTGGATCAGGCGCTGAGGCGCTTGCGGCCGCGCGCGCGCCGCGCTGCCACGACCTTACGGCCACCCGTGGTGGCCATTCGGGCGCGGAAGCCGTGCCGGCGCTTGCGCACGAGCTTGCTCGGTTGATAGGTCCGTTTCACGGGGAAAGTCTCCGCTGGTCGCGGCGCAATGCCGGATGCTTCGGTTGGTGCGCACCGACACGGAGGCTGCAACACTCCCGCTGCGATAGCGTTTCGCTGCAAAAAGTCCGCCGATGCCGGATTTCCGGGCGCTTATACGGGACCGGGTGGCCTGTCGTCAATGCGACAGCTGTGCCGTCTGACCACCCCCCGGGCACCGCCAGTCGGGCGACCGGTCCAGCCGCTCGGTCTCCATGAGGACCGGGGCGGCGTGCCGCTGGCCGCAACCGGGGGAACTTTCTCCTGTTGGCGGGTTCCCATCCCTCTGGCCTTAACCAATCCGGACGGTTCAGACCGCCATTTTTGCGCCCGGTTTGACGAGTTCATGCTGCTGCCGCATCATGGGCCTAATACGGAGGCTCGCCCGATTCAGTCGAGCCCGTACAGGCAGCATTGATGACCGATCTGGACGATCAAGGCCCGGTCCGCGCGCCGCGCTTCGGGCTATCCGGGAAGCTCCTCATTCTCACGATCCTGTTCGTCATGATCGTGCAGGTGCTGATCTATGTCCCGTCGGTCTCCACTTTTCGGCTGAACTGGCTCAACGACCGCCTCGCGGCTGCGCGCACCGCGGCGCTCGTGCTTTATGCCGCGCCGAGCGGCATGGTCCCCGACGATCTGGCACGCGACATCTTGTCGAGCATCGGCGCCCAGGCGGTGGTGATGAAGACTGGCCAGACCAGGCGTCTGCTGGCGGTCACGGAAATGCCGGCGGAGATGCACCGCAATTTCGATCTGCGTGACGTGAGCTGGTTCGATGCGGTCCGGGGCGCCTATCACGGGCTGTTCGATTCGAAGGACACGATCCTGCGGGTGATCGGAACAGCGCCGCGCGACGGCGAATTTCTGGAAATCCTGATCCGCAACGAGCCGCTGCAGCGCGCGATGCTGCGCTTTTCGCGCAATGTGCTGTTGGCGTCGCTGATCATCTCGGCCTCGACGCTCGCGCTTCTCTACCTGGCGCTGCATTTTATGTTCGTGCGGCCGATGCGGCGCATCACCCGCAATATCATGGCATTCCGGGCCGATCCGGAGAATCCGTCGCGCACGATCAAAGTGTCGAAGCGTAATGACGAGATCGGCGTGACCGAGCGCGAACTTGCGTCGATGCAGAGCAATCTCACATCGATGCTGCACCAGCGCGCGCGGCTTGCCGCACTTGGCCTCGCCGTGTCGAAGATCAATCATGACCTGCGCAATATGCTGGCATCGGCGCAGCTGGTTTCCGATCAACTATCGAGCGTGCGCGATCCGCGTGTGCAGCGTTTCGCGCCGAAGCTTCTGCGTACCCTCGAGCGCGCCATCGAGTTCTGTCAGTCGACATTGTCTTACGGCCGCGCGCAGGAAGCTCCGCCGGATCGCCGGATGATTTCGGTCGAGGCGCTCGTCGACGAGGTGCACGAGACCCTTGGTCTCAACCCCGCCAGCGATATCGGCTGGATTGTTTCGATCGACCGCGGGCTCGAGATGGACGCGGACCACGATCACATGTTCCGGGTGCTGCTCAACCTCACCCGCAACGCCATGCAGGCGCTGGAGGCGCGTGCGCCCAACAATCCGCTGCGGGACCAGATCCGTGTCACCGGCCGGCGCGAAGGCGGCGTTGTGGTAATCGAGGTGTCGGATACCGGACCCGGCTTCCCGCCGCGCGCCCGCGAGCATCTGTTTCAGGCCTTTTCCGGATCGGCCCGGCCGGGCGGAACCGGCCTCGGCCTGGCCATTGCCGCAGAGCTGATCCGCGCGCATGGAGGTGAAATCCGTCTCGTCGAGGGTACGATCGGCGCCACCTTCCACCTGACGCTCCCCGATCAGGCTGTCGATCTCGATTCCTGGCGCGAGGAGAGGGTGAGCGCCTGACGCCTGTCTCAGGGCAAAAAGCCTTGCCATCGGGGAAGGGGAGCGATAGCTATCCGCCGTTGCGTCGGCCTTGCGTCCTGAGTGGCCGTTTCCGAGACTAGCCTTTAAATTCCGGATCGATATCCGGGGCGGTTCCGGATTGACCCTCAGGCCGTCTCTCTCGTGACACGCGCCCGTAGCTCAGCTGGATAGAGCACCAGACTA
>JAEZBA010000546.1 GCA_023430245.1 Pseudomonadota bacterium | reverse complement strand
GTTCCGCGAGACGCGCCTTTACCAGGTGGCGCCCATCTCGACCAACCTGATCCTGTCCTATATTTCCGAGCACGTGCTCGGCCTGCCGCGCTCGTATTGATCCTTATGGCGCGGTCGCATGAGTCTGTCATCGCCCGCGCCGGCGGGCGATCCCGTAAACACAAGTACTCATAATGACGCTGGATGCCCCGTCTTCGCGGGGCTGACGAGAGAAAGGGTCGGTCAAATCATGTCCGTCACCGCCGCCGACATCATTCGCCTGCTCGATCTCAAGCCGCATCCGGAGGGCGGGCATTATTGCGAAACCTTCCGCGACAGCCGCACCGACCACACTGGCCGCGCCTATTCGACCGCGATCTATTTCCTGCTGGCGCGCGGCGAGCGCTCGCACTGGCACAAGGTGGATGCGGTCGAGACCTGGCACTGGCATGCCGGCGCGCCGCTCCGGCTCGACATCCATGATAACGGCACGCTGACAACCGTCATGCTCGGCCCCGATCTCGCGGCTGGCCAACGGCCGCAAGGCATCGTCCCGACGAATGCCTGGCAGGCGGCGGAATCGCTCGGCGACTGGACGCTGGTCGGCTGCACGGTCGCACCCGGTTTTGAGTTTTCCGGCTTCGAACTGGCACCGAAAGGCTGGTCACCAGGGTAAGTTTATCCGCGCGTGCGCAGCGCCGAGCGGTAGACGCGCGGCCCGTAATAGCTGAGCCGTGGCGTCAGCAGCCGCAGCGCCGGCAGCATGATGAGCCCGGCGAGCGATGCCTGCAGCACCATGCAGGCGGCATGGACCGTGCCGGCCTGGAACGCCGTCACCGCAATCGGTGCGACGAACGCGGCGGCTGCCGTGGCTGCGACATGCCCGATCCCCCAGGCGAAGCCGGACAGCATGGCCCAGCCGAACAATCCAAAGGCCGCGCGCCGTAGGCTCAGCGCTTCCGCAGCGCCGATCACGATCCCATAGATGACGCCCGACAACAGAATCGGGGTCGCGGTTCGCGCGGCGGTCTGCAGATTCGACACGGCAGAGGTGAGGCCGGGAAGCGCCTCCGGTGCCGGCGGCAGAAAGAACACGCTGACTGCAGCGATGGCCCCGCACCACAGCAGCATCGAGAAGCGTGCGAGCCGTTCGCGCAGCAGGCAGCCGCGCAGATATCCGAAAGTCAGGCCATAGACGCAGGCGACCGAAAGGCCGGTCGCGAATGTCGCTGTCGCGGCGTCGAGGTCTGGCAGGACGTCCTGCAGGCTGCGCCCCAATGCGCCAACGGCCGCGGCCGCGCCAAGGCACAGGACTTGCGACACTGGATAGGCCAGGAGCCAACGCTTCGCTTGTCCGGACGAGGATCGCTCGCCCGGAAGGACGTAGGAATAGGACATGGACGGCGCCTCCGGCACAAAAGATGTGCGTGAGTCGCAGCAAGCTTACCGAAGGTTCAATGATAGGCGACGGACCATGTGCCGCACCGACTGGGCCACAGCGCGCGGTCGGCGCGACGGATTGTCCCGCCTGTGGAAACATCCGGCGCCGGGTGAGTTCTGCTCCCTGACCAATCCTTATCGGGAGACATTCATGCTGAAGCCGGCACTTGCCATCGCCATGATCGGATTCGTTGCCATCGCGGCGGGATGGCCGGCTTATGCGCGGCAGGCCCCCGCCATCTCGATCGAACAGGCCACCAAGATCGCGCGCGATGCCGGTCTGGTGATGATCCGCGAGATCGAACTCGATGACGGCAAGTGGGAAATCGAAGGCCGCACGCAGGCCGGCGAGCGGCGTGAACTGCATATCGACGCCACCAGCGGCAAGACGCTGCGCAACGAGCGCGACTGACGCGGGCCTGACTGGCGCCGCGTTAATTGTCGCGAGCGCTCATGACTGCCAGATGACAGCGATATATCCGACATAGAGTGCGAGCATCAGCGCGCCCTCGCGCCGCGAAATCCGGAAACCGGTCCAGGCCAGCCCGATCACCAGCGCGGCGACGGCCACCATGATCGGATTGCCGGTATAGGCGATCGTCTGCGGATAGACAGTTGGTGCGATCAGTCCGGTCACGCCGGCGATTCCGAACACATTGTAGATGCAGGAGCCGAATACGTTGCCGAGGGCGACGTCGGTGCTTTTGCGCAGCGTCGCAGCGATCGAAGTCACCAGTTCGGGCAGGGTGGTGCCGATCGCCACCACGGTCAGTCCGATCACGCTCTCCGACACGTTGAATGCACGCGCCATGTCGACCGCGGCATCGACCAGCCATTGCGCGCCGAGAACGACAAGGACAATGCCGCCGATCATCTGGCTGAGCGAGAAAACAATGTTCACCCAGCCGGCCCGCAATACGGACGACACCGGGATCATCTCTGCCGCTGCCTCGCCGCGTTCATAAGGCGCGGTGTGATCCTTCGGCTTGCGCCGTTCGATCTGGATCGACCGGAAGATGTAAAGTGCGAGCAGGCAGAGATATGCCGCGCCGACCGGCCGCGACAACGGTGCTGCAATCGACAGAAGTGTAAAGACCAGGATGGCCGTAAACACCACGGCACCATCGAATTTCAGCGAGCGCGAATCCACATGGATCGGTGTGATCAGCGCGCAGGCGCCGAGCACCAGCAGCAGATTGGCGATGTTGGCGCCGACGATGTTACCGAGCGCGACACCCGGCGCCCCGGCCAGTGAGCCGCTGACTGACGTGACCAGTTCCGGCGTCGAGGTGCCGAAACCGATCAGCAAACCGATCAGTAGCGGCGAGATGCCGAGGCGTTGCGCGATCTGCACGCCGCCGCTGACAAGAAGCTGGGCGCCGCCGATCAGGAAGGCGAGCCCGGCGATGAAGAAGAAAAGCTTTTCCATCGCCGCAGTGTCTCTGCCCGTCCCGGCCGTTCCCGGCGGCGTCAGGCCATATACTGCCCGCCATTCGCCGACAGCGTCGATCCGGTAATGAATCCGGATTCGTCGGCGGCCAGGAACACTACGCAGCGCGCGATCTCTTCCGGCTCCCCGAGCCGCCCCATCGGAATATGCGGCAGGATGCTTTTCTCGAGCACGTCTTGCGGCACCGCTTTGACCATCTCGGTGCCGATATATCCCGGACAGATCGCATTCACGGTAATGCCGCTCTTGGCGCCTTCCTGCGCAAGCGCCTTGGTGAAGCCGATCTCCCCCGCCTTGGCGGCGGAATAATTGACCTGGCCCATCTGGCCCTTCTGGCCGTTGATCGAGGAGATGTTGATGATGCGGCCGAACTTGCGCGCGCGCATCCCTTCGATCACGTTCCGCGTCATGTTGAACAGCGAACCGAGATTGGTCCCGATCACCGCGTTCCATTGATCCGCGGTCATGCGGTGGAACATGGTGTCCTTGGTGATGCCGGCGTTATTGACCAGCACCTCGACCGGACCGAGTTCGGCTTCCACCTGCTTGATGCCCGCGGCGCACGCGTCGAAATTCGACACGTCCCACTTGAACACCGGGATGCCGGTTTCGGCCTTGAATTTCTGCGCGGCCTCGTCGTTACCGGCATAGCTCGCGGCGACCTTGTAACCCGCAGCCTTCAGCGCCTTGCAGATCGCTTCGCCGATCCCGCGCGTTCCCCCCGTTACCAGCGCCACCCGAGACATCCGTTCCCCCTGTTTCTTCCCGGATGAGCGATCCGGAGTGCCTACACTAGAGA
>JAEZBA010000510.1 GCA_023430245.1 Pseudomonadota bacterium | reverse complement strand
GCTCGTCGATCTTGAAGGAACGGTCGTAGGGCAACAGCACAGCGACGTAGCGGCGATGGCCGACAGTCAGCATCGGAACCTCCCGTAAGAGCGTGGAAGCGCTTGGGCGCTTGTTGGCCCCTGTCTTACGCAGCTTGCCTATCAATGCAATTTCATTATTGTCATAATGTTATAAACATCATTCATATCCATGAACCTGCGCAACATCGACCTCAACCTGCTGGTGGCGTTCGACGCCCTGATCGCCGAACGCAGCGCCTCGCGCGCCGCGGCAAAGCTCGGCGTCACGCAGCCCGCGGTCAGCCATGCGCTCAAACGCTTGCGCCATCTGTTCAAGGACGAACTGCTGGTCCGCGGCCCCCGCGGGCTGCAACCGACCGGCCGCGCATTGTCGCTGCATCCGCAGGTTCAGTCGGTGCTGGCCGATATCCGCTCGATCGTCTCCACCGGCACGGAATTCGATCCCGCGACAACACAGCGCACCTTCCGGCTGTCGATGAGCGATGCCATGAGCGTGGAGGCCCTGCCCTCGATCGTGCGCCGCATCCGCCGCGACGCCCCCAATATCGATCTGATCATCAGCACATCGGGCCCGCAGGAATCCTGCAGCCGCATCGCCGACGACGCCATCGATCTCGCCATCGGCGTGTTTCCACATGTGCCGAAGGTATTGTTCAGCCGCCAGCTGTATCGCGACACGCTGATCTGCGTCGCCGACAAGCACAATTCTCGGCTGAAGAGCGGACGCATGTCGCTTCAGGATTATCTCGATTCACCGCATGTCACCGTCGCGCGGCATCGCGACACCGGCATTCAGGTCGACGAGATCCTGGACTCGATGGGCATCCCGCGCCGCATCGTGGTCGCGGTGCCACATTATCTCAGCATTCCGTCACTGATCCGCGGCACCGATCTTGTGGCGCATACGCGCCGGCGCCTCCTGTCGGTGTTCCGGCTGTCCACGGGACTCGTGGTGTTTCCGGTGCCGATGAAAGTGCCGGAGCTGGAATTCATCCAGATCTGGCACAAGCGCTATGAGGGCGATCCGGGACATCGCTGGCTCCGCGATCTGGTGCTCGACGCGGTGGGACCGGGGACGGCGTGAGCCATCGCCTAGCAATAGAAGGCTGTCAGGATCAGCATCGCGACGAACCGGGCGGTCAAGGCTTTCACGATCGGCATGTGAAGATACTCCATCGGGATATGTCAGCTGTTTGCAAACGGGATATTGTTCGGGCGCAGTGACCCGACACGAAAAAGCGCCCCGCGGCCGCTTCACGCGTAGAGGATCTGATCGCACGGCAGCTCGACCTTCACGCCATGGAAGGAAACGCCGGTCAGTTCTTCGGAGACCTGCCAGAGCCGGTCGGCTGCGGCGTTGTCTGCAGCCTGAGCCGGGACTTTCGCGTCTGCAGGATGCCCACGGGTTTGGCCAAACCTGTCCGGGCCGTAATAGGCACCCGGCTTTGCTGCCGGCGCGGTCGCGGCGAACAGCGTTGGCAGCGCGCCCTGCGACGCCGGCTGGAACAGGAACCACAGGACAGATCGCGCGATGCGCGGGCCGCTCCAGCGGCCCGGCGCATTAAGCAGAAGATCGGTGCGCGCAATGCCCGGATGTGCGGCCATGCTGGACACGCTCCAGCCCCGATCCTCGCAGCGCCGCTGCAATTCGCGGGCGAACATCAGACACGCGAGTTTCGACTGACTATAGGCCTGCATCGGATTGTAGCGGCGTTTGGAATTGAGGTCGTCGAAGTCGATCGCTCCGCTCCGCGCGGCGACGCTGGACAACGTCACCACGCGCGCACGCCTCCCCTCGCGCAGCAGCGGCATGAGATGCCCCGTCAGCGCGAAATGTCCGAGATAATTGGTGCCGAGCTGCAGTTCGAAGCCGTCTGCGGTTTCCTGCCGCTTCGGCGGAACCATGACTCCGGCATTGTTGATGAGAAGATCGAGGCTGTGCCGCTCGCGTCGCATCCGTTCGCCGAATTCGGCGACCGACCCGAGACTGGCGAGATCGATCGACTCGAATCGAACGATCGCCGTGCGGACCTGGCTGCGGATTTCGGCGACCGCGTCCGCACCCTTTTGCGGGTTGCGCCCTGCAATGATGACCTCGCAGCCCGACCGCACAAGCGCCAGCGCCGTTGCAAATCCCAGCCCGCCGGTGCCGGTGACCACAGCCGACCGGCCGTTTTGAGCTGGAATATCGGCTTCAGTCCATCTGGACATGGTTCTACGCCTTCCAAAAATATTGCACCCGGTGTAGAATAATAATTGCACTGAGTGTGACTTTTTTAAGGGGAACCGATTTCATGGCGAAACGCGCCGACGCAAATCCGTCCGGCATCGGCTTGCGCGAGCGCAAGCGGCGCGAAACCCTGAAGCGCATCACCGATACCGGAATGCGCCTGTTCGTCTCGAAGGGATACGACGCGACCACGCTCGACGACATCGCGGCGGCGGCCGGCATTTCGCGTCGAACGTTCTTCCATTATTTCAAATCGAAGGACGACATTCTGTTGTCGATGCAGAGCGGCCTTGGCGAGATGATCGCCGCGGCCCTGCGCGAGCAACCTCAGGGCAAGCGCCCGCTCGACGCCGTGCGCGATGCGCTGCTGAAAGTCAGCGCGCGTTATCGTCAGGACGAGATCATCGCGATCGATCGCCTGATGCGCTCCAGCCCGGCGGTTCAGGCGCGCAAACAGGCGAGCTATGTTCAACACGAAGAGGCGATCTTTGCCGCATTGCGTGAACTTTGGCCGGATCCGAAACGCGAAACCGCTTTGCGGCTTGTCGCCATGATAGCGATCGGTGCGGCGCGTCTGTCGACGGACATTTTGAGCCGGGAAGGCGGCAAACGCCCCTTCACAAAGCTTCTGCGAGAAGCCTTCCGGGCGCTGGAAACCGAGATGAAAGCCTCCGCCTCGTTGAAGGCATGAGTGCGCCGCGCTGCACCTGGCGATGTAAAGCCGACGATCGATCCGGCGCCGTCAGTGTCCGCCGATCCCGCGCTCGAATTCAAGCGCGTGCAGCGTCTGGGTCCCGAAGCCCTTGACCTCGACATCGCCGATCTCATTGACGCTGAATTGATCGGTCAGCCGCCCGCGCGTCGACTCGTTGAGTAGTGCATCGGCTCGCAGAGCGCTTCCAGGCGCGCCGCCGGATCGCGACGCAAGCCCCGTGCGCAGATTACACTACGTTACGCTACACCACTGCAGAGAGCACGTTGTGCGCGGCAACGGGACGGCTGATGCCCTTAAGACTGAAGTCACCGACGTGTTCGACGTTGACTGCGCTTTCCACGGCCATCAGCACGCGAGGGCTTATCAGGACCTGTCCGGATTTGGCTTCGTCGCAAAGTCTGGATGCCACGTTGCAGACTGTTCCAATGGCTGCATAATCAAAACGTCCGTCAAAACCGATCGTGCCGAGTGTAGCAAAGCCGTGCGCGATGCCGACGCCAAACCCGAGCTCATGGCCAAGCCTTCGCCACTTATCGGTGAGAGTGTCAATTGCCGCGCGCATATCGAGTGCCGCAAGAACAGCCTGCAGAGCCGGATCCGGGATCGGAATCGGATCATTGAAGAACACCATGACGCCGTCGCCTGCATAATGCCCAACAGTCCCGTTATAGGCGACGACAATTTTGCCGATTGCCGCATGATACTCACGCAGCAGCAACATCAAATCTTCTGGGTCGGATCGCTCCGAGAAACCGGTGAAGCCGCGCAGATCGCAGAACAGGGCGGTAATTTCACGACGATGGCTTTCAAGCTGACTTTCGTCTCCCGAGGCAACGATCAGATCGGCCACTTGGGGAGGCAGAAACCGGCGTAATCTGCCCATGCGCTCGATTTGATCGACCTGATCGGCGACTCGCCGTTCAAGCTGCTGGTTCATGTTGACGACCTGTTGCGATGTCCTCTCCAATTGATCCGCGGTCTCACGCAGTTCGTTGATAAGCCGGGTATTCTCGATGGCGATAACAGCCTGGTCGGCGAACATCTTGCCAAGTTCGATCTGCTTGTCCGAGAACAGAAGGGCTTTGGTTCGGGTCAACACGATGACTCCGATCGAACGCCCTTCCCGCAGCAACGGAATGCCCAATCCCGTGCGAACCTCGCCCTGCCTGCCGCGTTGATCCATCGACGCATCGGAATCCTTGAGCATATCTTCAACGTGAACAATCTCGCCGTCCAGCGTGACACGCCCCGCAATGCTGGCACGATCGAGAACGACCGGATTTTGCTCGAGGTAAGATCGAAATTCGGGCGACTGCCCAAAACTTGCAGCTTGATGAAACGTCGTACCTCGAGGGACCATGATCGACGCACGATCCGCCTTGCAGAGGCGCGCGGCCGCCTTGATCAAGGTATCCAGTACGGACGGCAAATCGAATGTCGAGCGGCTGATGGCCTTGAGCACGTCTGCGGTAGCGGCCTCGCGCGCCAAAGCGTCAGTGAGCTCCCGGGCGAGACTTTTGGCGTCAGCGGCCGGTCGGGCGCGGAGCGCAGATTTGCGTGACTTGCCGCCCGTCGATTTCAGCGCCCTGCCCGGCCGGCCGCGGGTGGATTTCGCGTCGGATTTGGTTGGTCGCGTCATCTGGAATCCCCGCGGACGAAGCGTCCTGACCCGTCAAATGTAGGCGGCGCGCCTGCCTGCTGTCGATGCTCCGCACTACCCGGCCACCACGCCGCCTTTACATAACTTTACATCCCGCACATCGCTGCGAAACGGGCCTGCTCCAGATTGCATCCGTGGCCGACGCCACACCGCTTCTGGAGACCCCCCAATGACCGACCACAAGTCCGATACCCGCCCGGATCACCCGATCGACCACCGCGACCATGCGCTGGTCGTCCGCCCGCCGGTTCCGCTCACCCGCCGCGGCCGCACCATTCTGTTCGCGGCGCTGGTCGCCGCCACCACCGTCATCACCGGCGCCGCCGTCAGCAAGGCCTTCAGCAATCCCTACGGCTTCGGTCCGGGCTGGCATGGCGCCCGCGGCCATTGGGGCAGCGTGCCGCTCGACCCGGCGATGATCGAGGATCGCGCCGACCGCATGGTGCGGCATCTGTCGATCGAACTCGACGCCAATAACGAGCAGCAGGAAAAGCTGCGTGGCATCGTCCGCGCCATGCTGAAGGACGTGCTGCCGGCGCGTGAGCGCGCACAGGCGGCCCGCCTGCAGGCCCGCGAATTGATGACGGCGACTGCCATCGATCGCAATGCGATGGAGAAGCTGCGCGCCGACCAGATCGCGCTCGCCGACAGCGTGTCGAAGCGCATCACCCAGGCACTCGGCGACGCCGCCGAAGTGCTCTCGCCCGAGCAGCGGCGGAAGCTCGCCGACCGCTTGCCGCCCCACGGCCCCGGAATGGGCATGATGCCGCCGCCCTGGCGCCGCGGCTGAATCTGAGAAACCCCCTCTCCCGCGTGCTGGTCATTCGGGAGAGGGTTGGGGTGGGGGCCGGTTCCTGAGTCCCCGCGAAGGCTGGCCTCCACCCCGACGATTTTCACCCTGCATCTCCGTCGCCCGGCGCACGTCTCGAGACGTCCCGGGCGATTTGTCTTTTCCGCTGCGGCAATCGCCCAGCCGAATCCAATCGCGCATCAGCCGAAATGCCATGGAGGCCGGTCGCCTCCAGCGCCTCCGTGCGCTACTCCAGCGCCCACTTCGATGGATCGGTTGTCGGAACCCGCAACATGAAATGCCGCGCCTGCAAGGCTCCGCTCAAGGAAACGCCAACGGTGACAACGCCGACCTGCCCCTATTGCGGAGCCTATTGGCCCGGCGGCCTCGGGGGTCTGTGGATTATTGGCGCGAGTCTCGTCGCATATGTGCTGTTCCGGCTGTTCGTCGAGCCCGGTTGAGGCCGCTCGAGCTTTACAAAACTTTACCTGGCGGAACGAAAACAGACACCTGCAGCGGGCATAGTCCCGGGCGTTGGAACTCCTTTCCCTCGCCCGGGGAAAGGAAGGGGTGGGGGCCCGCAATAGTCCCCAAGGCGTAGACCCCCACCCCCTCTCCTGCTTTAAGCGTTACCGTGACCGATCCCATCCTGCTCATCGAAGACGACAAGCGCCTCGCCGAAATGGTGTCGAACTATCTCGGCGAAGCCGGCTTCGCGACCGCCATTGCCGGCACCGGCGGCGGCGGCATCGCGCTGCATGACCGCGAGCCGTTCGACAATCTCATTCTCGACCTGATGCTGCCGGACATGGACGGACTCGATGTCTGCCGCCGCATCCGCGAAAAGTCTCAGACCCCGATCCTGATGCTGACCGCGCGCGGCGACGCGATGGACCGCGTGGTCGGTCTGGAAATGGGCGCCGACGATTACCTGCCCAAGCCGTTCGAGCCGCGCGAATTGCTGGCGCGGCTGCGCGCGCTTCTGCGCCGCGCCAAATCCGAGCAAAAGCCCGACATGCTGGGTTTCGGCCGGCTCGAGATCGATACCGGCGGACGCCAGGTGCGGCTCGACGGCGAGGAGAAGAGCATCACCGGCTATCAGTTCGCGCTCCTCCTCGCGCTCGCGCAGAATGCCGGACGGGTGTTGTCGCGCGATGCGCTGATGACGCTGTTGAAGAACGAGCAACTGGAAGCCTTCGACCGCTCGATCGACGTGCACATCTCGCGCATCCGCGCCGCGATCGAGGACGATCCGAAAAAGCCGAAACGCGTCATCACCGTGCGCGGCACCGGATACGTGTTCGCGAAGAACCAGGATTGAGCGCGGTGAAAAAGCCCGCATCCCGTCTCCCTCTACTGTCATGCTCCGCGAAGGCGGGGCATCCAGTCTTTGCGGAAGCACTTGCGCTGACTGGATCGCCCGCTGGAGCCTGTCATCGGGCCGCGCTTCGCGCGGACCCGTTGGCGGGCGATGACAGCGTCCCCGGCATCGCCCCATGAAGCGCCTCTACCTCAAGATCTATCTCACCATCGTGATGGCGCTGCTGCTGGTGGTGCTGATCGCCGGTGGAATCTGGCGGTTCGGAAAGCCGCCGTCCTTTTCCGAAGGCTTCGAAGTCGCGGGTGAACTCATCGCCGCGGTGTTGCCGCCCGCCGATGCACCGGCGGCGCAGCAGCAGGCCACCCTGCGGGACTTCGCGCAGCGCCTGAGTGCCAATATCGCGCTGTTCGACAAGGACCTGGAACTGATCGCGTCCTATGGCGACACCCCGGTGCCCGCTCCCTACAAGCGCCGGCCCGGCTTCATGCCGGGCTATGGCGCCTGGGCCATCCCGCTGCCGGACGGGCGGTGGATGGTGGCCCGCGATACCGAGCGTCCGCATCCCGCCATCGGCCTGATCCTGCTGCTCGGCGGCATCGCGCTGGTGATCGCGCTGTGCGCCTTCCCGGTGGTGCGTGGGCTCACGCGGCGATTGGAGCGATTGCAGGAGGGCGTCGAGACCCTCGGCTCCGGCAATCTCACCACCCGCGTCAAGGTCGAAGGCTGTGACGAGGTCGCGAGCCTGGCCGAAAGCTTCAATCGCGCCGCCGCCCGCATCGAGGAACTGGTTAATGCGCATCGCCTGATGCTGGCGCATGCCTCGCACGAAATCCGAACGCCGCTATCCCGCATCCGGCTCGGCCTCGAGATGCTCGCGGAGAAGAACGACCCGAAATACAAGATCGCGCTGAGCGAGGATATCGCCGAACTCGACGCGCTGGTCGACGATATCCTGATGGCGAGCCGTCTCGACATGATCAAGATGCTGCCGCAGCCCGAGCATGTCGACCTGCTCGCTTTGGTCGCGGAAGAAGCTGCGCATTACGACGATTGCGCCGTGGACGGCGAAGCCGTCACCGTCACCGCTGACCGCCGCTATCTGCGCCACATGGTCCGCAACCTGTTGGACAATGCGACCCGGCACGGCAGGCCGCCGGTCGGCGTCACGGTTGGCCGCGACGGAGCGAGCGCGCTGATCGACGTTTGCGACGGCGGCAATGGCATTCCGGACGACGAACGCGAACGCGTGTTCGTGCCGTTCTTCCGCATCAACGGCGAGACCAAAGGCTCCGGCCTCGGCATGACGCTGGCGCGCGGCATTGCGCGGCTTCATTCCGGCGATGCGGTGGTGATGCCATTTTCGGAACGCGGCAGCTGCATCCGGGTGACGCTGCCGATCCTGCAGGAGCAGCCGTGACCCGGCCTGTCGCGCGCTTGGGACGTGGACCGCTAATCCGCGGCTTCGCTTGCCGCGATCAGCTCGCCGGCCACCGGCAGATGCAGCGGCCGCGCCGGCTCGTCGTCGAGCTCGGCGATCCGGTGCTCGATCTGCTCGATCACATGGCGCGAGAACGGACCGAGATGCAGGTAGAACGCCATCAGCGTCACGATGGTGCGCAGCGAGCTTGGATTCTGCGTCGCGCATTGCACCAGGATCTGCTTGAACTCGTCGCGCGCGCCCGGCAGCCGCTCGATGATGCGTGCCACCGTACTCTGGAATTTCCGGCGGGTGTCGCCGGTCGCGCTCTGATGCGCGCGTGTTGAATTGTCGAGCAGCGTCACGAGCTTGCGCAGCCGCCCGGCAAAGGCTTCCGGCTCATAGGCGTTTTGCAGGATATCCCGATAGTCGGTGAGGATGTCCTTGCGCGGCCGCAGCGTATCGTAATTCAAACCGAGCGTGCATTGATCGGCCCGGCTCGATGCGAATTCGGGCGGCGGATGCAGCCTGCCTTCTTTCGTGAGGCGGCGCGTGAGCTGCGTGTTGGGCAGCGCATAGAGCAGTCCCACCATGCAAACCGGAATTGCCGATTCCTCGATCAGCTCGATCATGGCGCCGGCCATGCCGCTCTTTTCATTGTCGAAGCCGACGATGAATCCGGCGGTCACGAACATGCCGGCGGCATTGATCTTGTGGACGCTGTCCGGGATGCTGCGGCGC
>JAEZBA010000312.1 GCA_023430245.1 Pseudomonadota bacterium | reverse complement strand
GAACGGATATTCCGCGAGAAGGTTGGAGAGCCGGCGGCCATGGCGCGGATTGTGCCGAACGGCGTCGGTGCCGACGAATTCGAAAGCGTGCCGCTTGCCGACGATGCGACCGACCTCCTGTATATCGGCGAATTGCGAAGCCTGAAGGGCGTTGACCTCCTCCTCGGTGCGCTGGCGAGGCTACGCGCGCGCGGGCTCCCGCTGACCGCAACGATCGTGGGTGCCGGATCGTCGCGCGATGACCTGGAACGGCAGGCGCTTGAATCCGGGCTCGCGGAGGCTGTCCGCTTCATGGCGCCGATGCCGGCGCGCAAGGCATTCGCGCTCGGTCGCATCATGGTGGTTCCCTCGCGCGCGGAATCCTTCCCCTATATCGTGCTCGAGGCGGCCGCCGCCGGAAAGCCGCTGATCGCAACCCGGGTCGGCGGCATCCCGGACATGTTCGGTCCGCTGGCGGAAAAGCTGGTCGCTCCCGACGACCAGTCCGCGCTCGAACGTGCATTGGAGGATGCTGTTAACCATCCGGAAAGCATGTCCGACACCACCCGCTTGTTGCAGGCACGTGTGCGCGCCAACTTCTCCCTGGACGACATGGTCGACGGCGGAATCGATGCGTATGGCGCGGCCATCGCGGCGCGCAAAAGCTAAAATACGCATAAGCTTTTGTTGAATCTTTTCCGGTAAGACCTGTCCCCTCAAAACAAGGTCTGCACGCCAAGCTCGTTCTGGGCGTGACGGATCGAGGGACGGCGTAAATGTTCGAACTGGACGCTCACAAGATGCTGGGCGCGCCCGCTGCTGCGACTGCCGCAACCGGCAGCTCGGATGCACCCGCGCGCAACAAACGGCAATTGTCGCCGGCGGCGCTGGCGGCAGCATCGGTTGCAACACACACGGCGATCTCGCCGATCGTTCTCGCCGGCTTCGTACGTGCGCTGGACGCCGCACTGATCGCGTTCGTCGGTACCCTCGTCTATTATGCCTATGTGTTCCCGATCGAGGGTTACCGCTGGCCCTATATTCTCTCGATTGCCGGAATCTCGCTGGTATCGGTCGTCGCGTTCCAGGCGGTCGATGTCTATCAGGTCCACGCCTTCCGCCGGCCGCTCAATCAGATGGCGCGCATGATCCCCGCCTGGTCGGTGGTGTTCCTGCTCACGGTCACGGTGTCGTTCTTCTTCAAGCTCGATCTGCCGTTGTCGCGCGTCTGGCTTCTGAGCTTCTGGGCCGTCGGCATCGTGGCGCTGATGGCCATGCGTACCGGGCTTTACATGCTGGTCAAGCAGTGGATGCGCGAGGGACGCCTCACCCGCCGTACCGTCATCGTCGGCGGCGGAGCGCCCGGCGAAGCTCTGATCGATGCGCTGAAGACGCAGGTCGACGACGACGTCCGCGTGGTCGGCGTGTTTGACGATCGCAACGACGAGCGTGCGCCGACCCATTGCGGCGGCTTGCCGAAACTCGGCACGGTCGACGATTTCGTCGAATTCGCGCGCCGCACCCGCATCGACCTCGTGATCTTCTCGCTGCCGATCACCGCCGAGAACCGCATCCTGGCCATGCTCAAGAAGCTCTGGGTGCTGCCGGTCGATATCCGCCTGTCGGCGCACTCCAACAAGCTGCGGTTCCGGCCACGCTCCTATTCCTATATCGGCACCGTACCCGTGCTCGACGTATCCGACCGCCCGATCGCGGACTGGGACGTCGTGATGAAATGGCTGTTCGACAAGACCGTCGGCGGCCTCATCCTGCTCGCGGCGCTGCCGGTGATGGCGGTGGTCGCAATCGCGATCAAGCTCGACAGCCGAGGGCCGGTTCTGTTCAAGCAGAAGCGCTACGGCTTCAACAACGACCTGATCGAGGTCTACAAATTCCGCTCGATGTATGTGGATCAGAGCGACGCCACCGCGAGCAAGCTCGTCACCAGGGACGACCCGCGCGTGACGCGCGTTGGCCGCTTCATCCGCAAGGCAAGCCTCGACGAATTGCCGCAACTCTTCAACGTTGTATTCAAGGGCAATCTCTCGCTGGTCGGCCCCCGTCCGCATGCCGTCAATGCCAAGGCCGAGGCGCGTCTTTACGACGAAGCCGTCGATGGCTATTTCGCACGACACCGGGTCAAGCCGGGCGTCACCGGCTGGGCCCAGATCAACGGCTGGCGCGGTGAAACCGACACCCAGGAAAAGATCCAGAAGCGCGTCGAATACGACCTCTATTACATCGAGTACTGGTCGGTCCTGATCGTTCTCTACATCGTTCTGATGACGCCGTTCGCGCTGCTGAAAAGCGAGAACGCGTATTGATCACGCTCGACCAGGCCGCGGCGATCGGGGCGCCGCGCCGTGCGGTGCAACCGGTTCTGCCCGCGACGCCGGCAGTGCCGCGCCGTGCTCCGGCCATTGCCGTCAGCATGCTCCATGGCGCGCTGTTCCTGACGATCCTCGGCAGCTTTCTCGTCTTCATCGAGCCCTCCCCGTACGAAGTGCTGTCGGCGCTGCTGGTGTTCACCTGCTTTCTCGCCGGCGTCACGGTCGACCGCAAGCTGCTGCCCCTGATTATCCTGCTGCTGCTCTATAATCTCGGCGGTGCATTCGCCCTGATCCCGGTGATCGGCGACGAGCCATCGCGACGCTTCATCCTGATTTCGTTCTACATGGCGTTTACCGCCATCATCTTCGCGATGATCTTTTCGACCGATTGCGTGCGGCGCGGCGAAATCCTGCGCCGGGCCTATATCATCGCCGGCGTGTGCGCAGCCCTCGCCGGGATCGTGGGCTATTTCAAAGGCATCGACGTCCTCACGCTGTACGGGCGCGCACGCGGCACGTTCAAGGATCCGAACGTCTATGGGCCGTTCATGATCCTGCCGATGCTGTTCCTGCTGCAATCCTTCCTCGCACGCGGACTGCGTATCCTGTCGCTCGCCGCTTTTATGATCATGGCCGCCGGTCTGTTCCTGAGCTTCTCCCGCGCGGCCTGGGCGCACATGGTTTTCTCCTCGGCGATGATGATGGCGCTGTTGTTCATGACCACACCGAGCGGTTGGTTCCGCGCCCGGCTCGTTGCGTTTTCGGTGATGGTCAGTCTCGCAGTCGCCGGTCTGCTGATCGGCCTGCTCGCCGTCGGCAATGTCGGCACCGTGTTCAAGGAACGCGCGTCGCTCAACCAGTATTACGACACCGGCGAAAGCGGGCGCTTCGGCAACCAGAGAAAAAGCGTCGGCGAATTGCTCGAACGGCCCAATGGATTTGGCCCGCTGCAATTCCGCAACCACTACACCAACGATCCCCACCAGGTGTATCTGAACGCCTTCGCCTCATATGGCTGGCTCGGCGGCTTCTCGTATCTGGCGCTGGTTCTGATCACACTCGCGATCGGGCTTCGAACGGTGTTCGTGACCACGCCCTGGCAGCGCTATTTCATTCCGGTGATGGCGACGTTCACCGGCGTGGCGCTCGAGGGCATGATCATCGATACCGACCACTGGCGACACTATTACCTGCTGCTCGGGCTGGTCTGGGGTTTCTCGATCGCGACAATGAATTTCAGGCGCCGTGCGCTGGCGCAACCCGCGGCCTGAACCGCGCGAAGGTCAGCTATTTGCGTGCGGCGATATAGGCGTAGCTCGCGACCGTGCGCCAGTCGTGCTTGCGGGCGAGCGCGGTGAATCGCGCATGCACGTCGCGCAGGATCGGAAAGCGATCGAAATAGCCGTGGCCATAAAACGGAAGGATCACCACTTCGCGATAGCCGATGCTCTCCAGCATCGGCTTCATCTTTCTTTCGCTGGCATAGGTCCAGCTGTAGCGAGCCGGAAAAACCGGGTCTTCGTCGTCGGTCCGATGTGGATAGATCAGCTTGACGATTTTCGCGGCGACATCGTCCGGAAGCAGCCGGTTCACCACGAACGGAAACGCATACAGGGTCGGGACGAAGGCAAGCGCCACACCGCCCGGCGCGAGCAATTGATACAAATTCGACCAGGCGCGCTGGCCGTCCGCGACATGCTCGAACACCATCCGCGAGAATGCGAGATCGATGCTGTCGCGCAGATCCGCAACGGCGGAAATGTCGCCGGCCACATCGAAACAGGCCTTGTGGTAACTGTCCGGCAGGACGTCGAGTTCGGTCTGCGAGATATCGTTGACCGTCATGTCGAGACCGAGCGCCGACAATTCGTCGGCCTTGAACAGTGGATCGCGGCCGCCGCCGACTTCCAGCAGACGGTGCGCGTGAAGGATACGGGCGAGGCCGCGCACCACGTGCTCGTAATTGTCCCAGGCCCAGTCCCGGTCATTGCGAACGCCGAGTTCGGCGAACGCACGGGCCAGGGTTCCGCCGTCATCCAGTCCGATCAGAAGGTCGCCCGGAGTTTTGTCGAGCATGGCGCGCCTCTTCCTGCCTCAAACGCTGGTCGCACAAGCCTTGCGGGGCCGTCGCACGGCCGCGCTTGAGAGTTCCTTAAACCCCCGGCCTTTATGATGTCTTACGCGCGCCACGCGATTCCTGAACGGCGCTCCGGATCGATCAACCGACAATGTCCGCCGCCACGTCCGATTCCATGATCGACGGCCGTTCCGAGATATCGGCGAGTTCCCGTCCGGTCCAAACACCGGATGGCGCGCCGGGCCGGTTCCTGTCGATCCCCTATCTGCTGCTGCGGGCGACAACAGCGGGCGGCGGACTGGTCGGTGGGTTGGTTCAGACCTTCGTATTCGCACGCATTCTCGACCCGGAGCGGTTCTCGGTCTTCATCCTCGTCGGCACGCTCGGCATCGCGCTGTGGCTCTCCGACATCGGGCTGGTCAAAATCATCTTCGTGCGCATGCGCGCGTGGTTGCTGGGCGGTGCGCAAGCCGGTGCAGCCGTGGTGGGCCACGCCACCGCGATCGTGATCCTGTATTTCCTGCTCGGCATCGCCTGCACGATCGGCTGCTTTTTCGGCGCGCTGCTGCTCGGCGCAGGCGCCTATGGCGGTCTCGAACTCGCGTTATTCTTTCTGTTCACCGCGATCACGCTGGTGTGGTTCGCGCTGCGCAATATCAGCCTCGCGGTCGACGATTTCATCTTCTTCGAGGTGATGGAGGTGACGCGGCGCGTGTTGCATGTCGGCTTCATGCTGGCGACGCTACCGCTGATCGGCCTGTCGCTGATGGCCTTCCTGGTGATCGCGAACCTGATCTGGGCCGCGCTGTTTGCGATCATGATCGCGCGGCTGTCGCGCAAAGGCGCGCTGCAGGCAACGGTCGCGGGCTTTTCCTCGCACCTCCGCTCGTTCTTCCGCGACAACAAGAAGGAGGTGGTCTCCGGGGGCACCTATGCGGTGAACGAATTCTATCTCTACAATTTCGCCTACGCGATCGTGCCGGTCGCCTACGGACTCGGCGCACCCACCATCATCCTCGACACCCTGTTCAAGGTGGTGCGCGGCGCGACCGTTCTCTATTCAGCGGCAAGCGACGTGGCCCTGCCGCGCCAGACCCGCGCCCATAGCGAAGGCGATCGGCGATCGGTCGTGCTCGCGACCTGGATGGCCGCGGGCCTTGCCAGCCTGCCGGGGATCGTCATCTGTATCGCGCTGGCGTTTTTCTCCGAGCCCATGTTCCGCATCCTGCTCGGCGATTCCGCTGTCATGCCGCAAGCGATCGTGCACCTGATGATCGTGCTGCTGATCGCTAACCTGATACAGACGGTGTCGAACTTCTTGCTGATCCACACGGGCTATTTCAAGGTGATCGCGCGGCTGAGCGTGCTGGTCAGTCTGGCTGCGACCTTTGCCACCGCATTCGCGATCGTGGCCGGGGCCGACCTGACCGGCTTCATCCAGGCCTTTACCGCGGTCTACGTTGCAAGCGCGCTGTCCTATTTCACGCTCGCCCTGCGCGGGCCGTTGCGCAAGACATCGTGAACGGCGACGGCCTGCGCGGCCTACGCGCCTGAATTGCCATTGGCAGCGCACGCCTCCGACACCATATCCGCTCGAACAAAAGGAGCCGCAATGGCCAAATCTCCCCTTTCGCTGAAGTCAAAGGAAGCTGCCCCCGTTCAGGCAGAGCGCGCCGATCCGGAGGTCGTGTTCGAGCAACAGTCGCAGAAGCGGCGGCCCGAACCTGGCCGCTATCGTCTGCAAGTCGACCGGCAGACCAAGGCGACCTACACCACCTTCGAGGTTGCCGAAGCTCAGGGCATGATCATCAAGAAGCGGTTCGCCCAGCTTCAGGTCGCGATTTACGACATCGAGGCCAGTTCCAACACGATCCTCGAGCTGCCGGCCTGATAAGGCGTTTGCTTGCAGCCCGGAAGGTCCGGGGCACCCCGTTGAGGCCGCTCACGCAGCGGATCGCACCTCGAAGAAAACCCGGGCCGGCGGGCGGGTCACGGTTGCACGGGCGAGCCCTCCTCCCTATAACGGCGCCGTCGGAGCGTGGCGCAGCCCGGTTAGCGCACTAGTCTGGGGGACTAGGGGTCGTGGGTTCGAATCCCGCCGCTCCGACCATTTAAGCCCTCGCACGGATCAGCGGCTGCTTGCGCCGGATCCGAATGTTGCGCCAGGTCGGAACCGCGCGCGCTTCCATCGCCCCAGTCTAGAACGTCACGCCAATGCTGTGCGCGCGGCGCCAGACGATCCGGACTTTGCGATCGAAATCCAGGTCCGGGATGGTGAGCCGAACCTCGTCCGGCAAATACTTCGTGTGACTGACGGAAATGAGAGCGCCCCGGTCCGAAAGGTTTCGAACAAGGCAGTCCGATTGGCTTGTGTCGTCGATCACGATACGGCCGGCCTTGTTCACCTTGCGGCGCGTCGCCTGGCGCATCTCCAGCATTTGTACCGCCGGGTCTGCCATTGGAGCCTCGCTCGATAACCGGTCGAAATATTAGTTGAGCATCGGATTCGGTACAACCACATTATACCCCGCTTCTCGCGACTCGGCACAACTCTCGATGACTCCGGCAACGCTGCGAGGCCGGTCGTCCTCATCGCTCTGCCAGCGTCAGGATATACGCCACGATGTCGTCGGCCTGACTGCGCGTCAGAATGAAGTTCGGCATGTTGTCGTGGTTGGAGCGCAGGAACACATTGAGCGACAGCGGCGTCGTTGACGCCCGATTTGCAACCGCAGCAAAGTCCGGGCCCGGCCTGTTTCCCTGCACGGTCTTCGGGCCGATCGCATGGCATTCCGTACACCAGGCCTCAGCCAGCCGCCGTCCGGCCGCCGGGTCGCCGAGATCTTGAGCGACAGCAGCGCCGCCTCCGGCCAAAGCCGCCGACAGCGCCGCAAGCGTCATGGTCCGCCACATCACAGGATCCTCCGCCGTCATCTGACGCTACGACAAGCCAAACGCTTTGATTCCGATCAAGGTGACGGATTGCAATCCGCTCGATCTTTCATTCCGAGGGAGGATCCATGACCACAATCTCGGGCAAAACCGACCCGGTCGTGCAGCAGATTTCCTTCGGCGACATTGTCGAGGCGCTGATCCAGGGACTGCGCGACTTCCAGGCGGCGCCACTTTACGGGATGGCGCTCGGCGCCCTGTACTGCGTCGCGGGGATCGCGATCGTGCTCAGCGTCACATCGCTCGGCATGAGTTACCTCGCCTATCCGTTGGCAGCAGGCTTCGCGCTGCTCGGCCCGTTCGTGGCGGTCGGCTTCTACGAAATCAGCCGCAAGCGCGAGGACGGCCGGACCGCAAGCCTTTCCGACATTCGCATAGCGATGACCAGCCGTCCGGAAATCGGCTGGATGGCCTTTGTCACGCTTTTCATCTTCATCATGTGGATGTACCAGGCGCGCTTCCTGATGGCGCTGTTCTTCGGCCTGAATGCTTCCTTCTCATCGCTCCCGCAATTCATCACAACAGTGCTGACCACGCCGGAAGGCCTGATCTTCCTGCTTGCCGGAAATACCATCGGCGCCTTTCTGGCGATCGTCCTGTTCTCGCTGACCGTGGTGTCATTTCCGCTGCTGCTTGACCGCGACGTCGATTGCGTCACCGCCATGGTCACGAGCGTTCGCGCCGTCGCGCGAAGTCCGGTGCCGCTGCTGGCCTGGGCGCTGATGATCGTGGTGCTGCTGCTGCTCGCTGCGCTGCCGTTCTTCATCGGACTGGTCGTGGTGCTGCCGGCGCTCGGACATGCGACCTGGCATCTCTACCGCCGCATCATCGTGCCGGTGCACCCCGATCGCTGACCGGCTAGTTGCGCGGCTTCAAGGCCTGCCACCGGGATTCAAAGCTGGTGTCGTCCAGAGCCTTTACCGGCGCCGGCCAGATATTGGGATCCGGCGCCGGCGAGGCGCTGACGTCGCTGACGCTGCGCCCGTCGGTCGATGGTCGGACTTCAGGCGCGGGCTCGATCGCTCTGGCCTGCACGGGCGGCTCCGCTTCGGCCTCGGCGGGTGGTGTCTCTTTCGGCCAATGCAACGAGGATTTCGTCAGCATCGGCTTGCCCTGGTACCAGCATTTCCGTCCGTCGATCAGGCGATAATACCAGTGTCCCTTGGCTGGCTTCGGGACTTCCGCAGCGCACGCAATCGATTCCGCATGCGCGCCGGGCGCAACGACTATCGTGCAGACAAGCAGGCTCGCAATCAGGACCAGCAACCGCTTCATGTCACCCCTCCTCTTTCTGAGGACCCCCGGTGGTCTGAACCGCAGGGCGAACGGACCATGGAAGTGTGGTCCCGCCATGAATGACCGGGGTCAAAACTGGGGTGAGGTGGTGGCGCGGGCCGTCGCCGCGCATCATCGTACCCGTCCCGCATCTCTGGAAGCGCGGGACTTAAAATCGATCGCAGCGAGACAGCCGTTGACCTTGATCAACGCCCCGATGCGCGCGGCCGGGTGAAATTGATCAAATTTACCCGGAGGATGCCATGAAGGTCGAACAGATTCACCACGTCGCCTATCGCTGCAAGAACGCGAAGGAAACGGTTGCTTTCTATCAGAAGGTGCTCGGCATGGATTTCCTGATGGCGATGGCCGAAGACCGCGCGCCATCGACCAAGTCGCCGGACCCGTACATGCATGTCTTTCTCGATGCCGGGAACGGCAATATCCTGGCCTTCTTCGAATTGCCGAAGTCACCGCCGATGGGCCGCGATCCGAATACGCCGGATTGGGTGCAGCACATCGCATTCCGGGTGAAGGACCGCGAGTCGATGCTGGAAGCCAAGGCCAATGCCGAAGCGCTCGGCTGCGAGGTGGTCGGCCCGACCGATCACGCGGTCTTCCAGTCGATCTACTTCTTCGACCCGAGCGGCAACCGCTGCGAGGTCACCTACATGACCTCGAAGCCCGGTCAGCTCGAAGAGTTGAAGAAGATCGCGCCTGCCATGCTCGATGAGTGGGATCGCACCAAGCAGCCACCGCGTCAGGCGGCCTGGGTGCATCAGCAGGAATTTGCCTGAGCGAAGTCGAGGTTCGAATTCAGGCGCGGGGCAAAACCGCCGCGCCTGGATTTTGCGATGCTTGGGATGATAGCTGGGATCAGTCGAGGCCGGCGATGGCGGCGCGTCCCCGCTCCGTGAGCGTCACGGTGGAGCGAAGTTCGTTGGCGCGGATCCCGACCAGGCCGCTCCAGCAAAGCTTCTCGCCCTCGATCGTGTCGCAGAACACCTTCAGCGGCATCTCGCCGGTGAGAAGCGTCTTGAGCTGCGAAATCTGAAACGTGGTGAGCGGCATAGCGGCATTCCCTTGCAAAAGCCCGATAACCATTGGTCGCGTCCGGGCCTCGGCCGGTTCAATCGCGCCGGGTCCGGGCGAATTTGAGGTAAATGCGAGGAATTTCAGCCGCAATTAGAGTTACGACTTCGTTATGAGGCGCGGCCGCAACACCTGCCGCCGGGTTTCATGTACCGGAGCATTGGTTCGTTAACTGTCCGGCGCCAAAGCCCCACCCGACGCGGCCGAATAAAGCCGACGGTCACGGTTCGGGCTTATCTCACGGCCATCGATCACGATCATGGCCCAGGTTTTCGTATGAGCGCCCCGATCCATGCGGATCAGGTTCACCGCCCGGCTTCAGCCGCGAAGCCGACGCGTCGTCCGATGACATCTTCGGTGCCGGCGGCGCCATCGTCCCTGACCGCGCTCGCCTCGGTCCCGATCCCGGCCTGGACGGCCCTCGCCGCCGACGCGGTTGAGGCAAATGCCTGTTACCTGCCGTTCTGGGCACTGGCCGTGTCGCGTCACGCGCGCGGGCGTAACGATGCGCTGGCGCTGACGGCGTTCGACACCACCGCGCCGGATCGTCTGACCGGTCTGATGCCGGTGCGCTGGGCCAGCCGCGCGCTCTCGCTGCCGGTGCCGCTTCTGGTATCCTGGAACGCCTATGCGCCGTTCTCGGCGCCGCTGCTTGATCGCGATTGTGCGATCGAGGCGGCCGGTGCGCTGCTCGATGCGGCTAAAGCCGCCGGCGCGCGCGGGCTGCTGCTGCAGAGCACTACGACTGGCGGGGCGGCCTTTGCCGCGATCCGTGTCGCCCTGCAACGGCGCGGCCTGGCGCCCAAGATCATGCGCAGCTTCCACCGCGCCGGCCTTGACGCGCGCAAGGATGCGGACACGGTCCTGCGCGAAGCACTCTCGGCCAAGAAACTGAAGGAATTGCGCCGCCAGCGGCATCGGCTGGAGGACATCGGGCCTGTCGCCTTCGAGGTGGCATCCGCGCCGGAGCGGATCGGTCCCGCGCTCGAGGCGTTTCTTGCGCTGGAAGACAAGGGCTGGAAAGGCGAGCGCGGCACTGCCCTCCTGCGGCATCCGGGCGACGCCGCCTTTATCCGCGAAGCCGCCCCCGCACTCGCCGCTCGCGGCCAATTCGAGATCGTCAGCCTCACCCGTAACGGCGAGACGCTCGCCTCCGGACTGATCCTGCGCGACGCCGGCCGCGCCTTCTTCTTCAAGATTGCGATGGACGAAAGCTGGGCCCGGACCTCGCCCGGCGTCCAGCTCACGCTCGACCTCACCCGGCATCTATGTGCCGATCCCGCTATCGCCTTCGCCGATTCAACCGCCGACGGCGAACACCCGATGATCGATCACATCTGGCGCGAGCGCATCGAAATCGCCGACGTGTTCGTACCGCTGTCGCATCGCGACCCCTATGCCGCGGTCATCCGTGCGCTGGTTACCGCCCGCATGCGCGCCATCGATTTCCTCAAAGCCATCCGCCGGATCAGGGAGAAGCTGCCATGACGTTCTTCGAGCCGACCGACACAGCCGCATTGACGCACGACTTTCCGAACCTACCCTTCGGGCTCAAGCATCATTTTGTCGGCAATCCGCTGCTGACGCTCCCGGTTCTTGCCGAGCTTGTGCGCCAGCTTCCGCGCGACCGGCTGGAATATAATTCCGGCAAGGCTGCGATCAGTCAGAAGCCGGAGACCACACCGACCGTCGATCTCGCGCCGGAAGAGATCGTGCGCAACATCGAAAGCGCCGGTGCCTGGATGGTGCTGAAATCGGTCGAGCAAGACCCTGCCTACCGCAAGCTGATCGAGGATGCGCTGATGGAGGTCGCGCACACACGCGGCTATGACAGCTTGAAGGCTGCGGGTTTCGAAGATATCCGCGGCTTCATCTTCGTGTCCTCGGCGAATTCCACAACCCCGTTCCACGCCGACGCCGACGAGAATTTCTTCTTCCAGATCCACGGCGACAAGTTTTTCCACGTCTACGACAACCGCGATCGATCGATCGCCTCCGAGGAGGCGCTGGAATCGAGTGCGATCAAGCATCGCAACCTGCCCTACGAAGCGCGGTTCGATGCGAAATGCACCACCTACAAGCTGAAGCCGGGCGACGGCGTGTTCGTGCCCTATCAATGGCCGCACTGGGTGCGCACCGCCGGCAGTTATTCGATCTCGCTGTCGCTGACCTGGAAATCCGACGCGGTGCGCCGGCGGAACGATATCTTCGCGGTCAACGCGATGTTGCGCGGCTTCGGCATGCCGCAGAACCCGCCGGGTGTGAATCCGGCGCTCGACAATGCCAAAGTCGCGGCATTCCGCGCCGCCTCGGCCGCAGTTGAGCCGCTCCGCCGCAACGAAACCATGCGGCGCACGATCCGCCGCCTCGTGAAGGGCCGCGACGCCAATTATTATCTGCGCGAGGCGAAGAGCACGCCGGGCGCCAAGGCATCCTGAGAAAACACGTGGGCCGGGCTCACCGAAGCGTGAACCGCCCGGCCTCGCGGTGCGACAGAGATGCAGGCGCGGCCGCGTTCCGGGCCTGTCCGCCGTAGGGCATCTCAAACGATAGTGCCGTGCGGACGGGCCGCGCCCTAGCATTGCCTCCGCCGCTGCGGCGACAGCCAGCGTCAGTCTGACGCCGTCTTCTCCATCGCATTGTCGAGCAGGCGGCGGCATTCGCTCAATTCGAACAGCGTCGCCTGCAGACGCCGCAAATCCTCGCGCGACATCTGGGCCCGGATGGCAGCAGGCGTCGCCTGCGGACGCGGTGCCGCGACGGGTTGCTCGGGGATGACTTCTTCCGGATGATCGTCGTCGTCGACCGGGCCATGGACCGGCTGTTCCGCGCCCGGCTGCCAGACATTCTGAACGAATTTCAGGCCCTGGTCCTTGAGGATCCGCTGCACGCCGCGGATGGTATATCCCTCGCCATAAAGCAGATGGTGGATGCCGCGCAGCAGGTCGACATCGTCCGGCCGGTAATAGCGGCGGCCGCCCGCACGCTTCATCGGCTTGATCTGGTTGAAGC
>JAEZBA010000099.1 GCA_023430245.1 Pseudomonadota bacterium | reverse complement strand
TCGCGCTCGAGGAGCTCCTGCGCTCGCCGGACCTCCGTGTCCGCGTGGCCGATCTGTCGGCGCGCCTACGGCAAGGGCTCGCGGGGCTCGGCCTGCAGCCGATCGGATTCGGGCACGTCGTCCCCGTCGTCATCGGTGCGAGCGACCGCGCCATCGACCTCTCGCGACGCCTCGCCGCGCACGGCGTCGACGTCCCGCCGATCCGCCCTCCGACGGTCCCCGAGGGAACCGCACGCCTCCGGCTCACGGTGACGGCGCGGCACGAGGAGCGAGACATCGAGTCGGTCGTTACCGCCTTCCGCCGGACGATCGAGGCCGCGCGATGAGCGCTCCTCTCCTTCTCGTGACCGGGACCGGCACGGGCATCGGGAAGACCGTCGCGTCGACCGGGCTCGTCGCCGCGTGGGCCGCACGTGGGATCGCGGTGGCCGGAGTGAAGCCCATCGAGTCCGGACAGAACCCATCCGGCGAGCTCGGCGGCGACGTCCTCGACCTTGGACGGGTGTCCACGTTTCACGTGACACGTTTCACCCCGCCCTACCTGCTCGCGGACCCAGTGTCCCCGCACCTCGCGGCGCGGCGTGAAGGCCGGACCATCGACCCCGAGGTCGTCGTCCGGTGGCTCCAGCCGATCCGCCATGCGGCCGACGCGGTCGTCCTCGAGCTCCCCGGCGGTCTGTTCAGCCCGCTCTCGGACGAGCTGACGAACGCCGACCTGCTTGCTGCGCTCGCCCCGAACAAGGTCGTGCTCGTGGCGCCGGACCGGCTCGGCGTCCTGCACGACCTCATCGCGACGACCCGCGCCGGCCGAAGCGCAGGGATCACCTTCGACGGCGTCATCCTGTCGGCCCCGGTGGAGGCGGACACCTCCACCGGGACCAACGCGGACGAGCTCGCCCGGGTCCTGCCGTCGACGCCTGTGCTCACAGTGCTGCCGCGGGCGAGCGCGCTCGAGCTGCGGCCGTACTTCGAGACGGCGCTCCGGAACCTGGGGCTCTGAGCGATCGCCGCCCGATGGGAGCCCGCCCTCGTGCGGCGGCGCGAGCTCGGCCCGAGCGGCTCATGCTCGCCCTCCATCCGACCCTCTAGCTCGGGTGGGCCCGCGCACTCCGACCCGCGGACCGCTTCGTCGCTCATCGGACGGGGCCCGCGGTCACAGACGCGAGGGCCCGAGCGGCTCCTTCGTTCGTGCTCGGCCTGGTCGCGCCCGCTCCCGACGCGCCGCGCTCGTCCGACCCCGCCCCGAGTCAGGACCACCTCGATCGGCCTTCTCGGAGCTCCCGCTTCACCCCCCCTCCGCCACTGCGCCTGGTCATCGGTCGACCGCGTCCAGCGAACGTCTACCGCAGGTCCCTTCGGCGGGCGAAGCGGGGCCGGGCGGCCCGCCGCCCGCTCGCCCCTCCCCGATAGGTGTCGAGAGCATGAGGGCGCGCGGACTCGCTACGTCGTCGTCCCTGCTCCTCGGACCGCGGCGCGGCACACCCGAGCGAGGGGCCGCTCCTCATCCGAACGGCCGCTCCTCATCCGAAGCGCCGCTCCTCATCCCGAATCCGAGGGCCGCTCCTCGTGAGAAGGAGGCGCCCTCGAGGCGGAGGACCGCCGGATGCCAGTTCGCAGGCTCATGGGGCCAGCTCGAGCCGTTTTTCGCAGGGTCATGGGGCCACCCCTTCGCAGCATGAAGGGGCCACCGGCGAGGGAGGCTTGATGAGATTTTCGCAGCATCATGGGGCCACCCCCGACCCGTTTTTCTCAGGGTCATGGGGCCACCCGGGGTGAGCGACCTGGAGTGAGTCAGATTCATCCCCGATGACGGCGCCGGTCGCCGTCGGGAGGAATCGATGCCCTACAGGGAGCTCTCCATGATCGATGTGAAGGAAGTGTTGCGCCGCTGGTCGGCGGGGCACGGTGACCGCAAGATCGCGCGCGAGGCCGGTGCCGACCGCAAGACGGTTGCACGCTACACAAAGGCCGCTATCAAGCTGGGCCTCGAGCCCGGCGTCGAGCTCACGGACGACGTCGTCCATGAGGTCGCGCAATGTGTCCAGGCGCGTCCGACCGTCGCGCCGAGCGACGAGTGGACCGAGGTCGCGCGCCACCGTCCCCTGATCGAGCGCTGGCTCGCCGGCCACGGCGATACGCGTCCGCTCAAGCTCACCAAGGTCCATACGCTGCTCGCCCGAGATCACGATCTCAAGGCGAGCTACGACACGCTCTGGCGCTTCGCCCATCACGAGATGGGATGGCGCGAGAAGTCCTCCACCGTGCGGATCGACGATCCTCCCCCCGGCCAAGAGGCTCAGATCGACTTCGGCAAGATGGGGTACATGATCGACCCCGAATCCGGACGTAGGCGCGCGCTATGGGTGCTCGTCGTGACGCTCGTATTCAGCCGGTATCAGTTCGTGTGGCCGACGTTCCTCCAGACGACGGCGGCTGTCTGCGAGGGGCTCGATCGAGCGTGGATGTTCTTCCGCGGCATCGCCGCGACGCTCATTCCCGACAACACGAAGGCGATGATCAACGATCCGGACGCGCTCGAGCCGACGCTCGTCGCCGCGTTCCTCGACTACGTCCAGGCGCGCCGCGTGTTCGTCGACCCCGCCCGCGTGCGCTCGCCGAAGGACAAGCCTCGCGTCGAGAACCAGGTCTCGTTTGTTCGCGAGAGCTGGTTCGATGGCGAGACGTTCACGACTCTCGAGCAGGCTCGTGAGAGCGCCGCGCACTGGTGTCGCGAGACTGCTGGCACGCGCGTGCATGGGACGACTCGCAAGGTCCCACGCGAAGTCTTCGAGTCGCTCGAGAGGCCGGCGATGCTTCCGCCACCGGACTCGCTCTACGACGTGCCGCTCTACGTCGAGAAGGCGAAGGTTCATCCTGACCACCACATCGAGGTCGCGAGAGCGCTGTACTCCGTTCCGACGCTGTACCTCCGGAAGCACGTTCGCGTACGTGCCGATCGCACGCGAGTGAAGATCTACTTCGGCACCGAGCTGATCAAGATGCACGAGCGCCAACCGCCGGGAGGACGTGCGACGGACCCCGCGGACTACCCGTCTGGCAAGAGCATCTACGCCACCCGCGACGTCAACGCGCTGCTCGACAAGGCGAAGGAGCGTGGTCTGCACATCGGCATCTACGCCGAGCGTCTCCTCGGCGGGCCTCTCCCCTGGAACAAGATGCGGCAGGCGTATGCGCTCGTCGCGCTCTGTGACAAGTACGGCGACGGTCGCGTCGAGGCGATCTGTCAGAGCGCGCTCGCGTTCGACGTCGTCAGCGTCAAGCGCATCTCCAACATGCTCAAGTCGGCGGCGAAGCCATCGCGCCCCGAAGCGGCGGGGAAGGTCGTGCAACTTCCGCTGCCGCGCTTCGTTCGCGCGACCGAAGAATTCGAAACGCGATCGAGCACGACGACGAAGGAGGTGAAGTGATGGCCACCGCACCGACGCTCAATCCTGAGCTCGTCACTGCGCTCAAACGTCTTCGCCTCGGTCGCATCGCGCTGAGTCTGCCCGAGCGGCTCGTACTCGCGGACAAGCAGGAGACGTCGTTCGACGATCTCTTGCTCATGCTTCTCACGGACGAGATCGCACGACGCGATAACGCCGCGACGGACAACCGCGCGGCGCAAGCTGGTCTCGACCCAGAGATGCGGCTCGAGCAGTGGGACAAGACCTCGAAGGTGAAGTTCGACAAGCGCGTGCTCTCGGAGCTCGTGAGCCTTCGCTTCCTCGAGGCGCATCGTCACGTGTGTGTTCTCGGCCCCGTCGGCGTCGGCAAGACGTTCGTCGCGACGGCCCTCGGCCACCTCGCGTGTCGCCACGGCTACAACGTGAAGTTCGCGCGCGCAGACGAGACGCTTCGTCGCCTCCGTCAGAGCCGCTTCGACAACTCGCGTGACGCAGAGATGATCGCGCTCACGACCGTCGATCTATTGATCCTCGACGACTTCGGTCTCGAGCCGATGTCGAAGGAAGAGAGCAAGGACGTCTACCAACTCTTCCTCGAGCGCACCGGCCGCGGATCGATGATCGTCACCTCGAACCGCGACACTTCCGAGTGGCTCGCGATGTTCGACGACGTCCTGCTCGCGCAGAGCGCGGTCGATCGGTTCAAGAACGCCGCGTACGACTTCGTCATCGAAGGCGAGTCGTATCGCGCGCGGCTCAAGCCGACGATCGAAGCGTCGGGGCCTCCGCCCGAAGCGCCGGCGATGAAACAGAAGGGCCATCCGCGCGCGCGATCACGGCGCCGCGTCTGATCTCCCTACTCCCGAGTGGATAACTGACGCCGCGCGGTAACCCACCGGGGTGGCCCCATGACCCTGCGAAAATCTCCCGTCTCGCGATGCTCTCTGCGCTCGATCTGGACCGGTGGACTTTGAGCCCGATCCGCGGCAGGCTCACCTTGGTCGTTCGCTCCGTCTCCCTGGCCCCATGACCCTGCGAAGGGGTGGCCCCATGCCCCTGCGAACTGGCAGCCGGACCGTCGCGGGGCCTGGGACACCTCGCTGGCGGCGAGCGCCATCAGCGCTCATCGTGAGGCGAGCCCGAGCGCAAGACCACGCCGCGACGTCGCCCTCGAATTGCGTGCGTCGTGAAGCGATCGCAGAAGCCGCGCCTGCCCCTTCGCCTTCGACGCTCGCGGCGACTCGCAAACGCCGCCGGTGTTCCGCGGGCATGAGCTCTCCACTCCACGAGCGCCCGGCCGACCCCAGCGCGTCACACGACCCATCGCCCTCCGCACCAACGAGACCGCATCCCCCGGGACCACCTCGCGCGCTGGCCGCTCGTCCTCGTGCGCGGGCGGGCACCCTGGCGCCGTCGG
>JAEZBA010000153.1 GCA_023430245.1 Pseudomonadota bacterium | reverse complement strand
GCACTCGGCCGCCATCGCCTGGGTGATCGCGCCCATGCCGCCGATCGCGTGCCCCCAGATGCCCTTCTTACCGTTCACCTCGCCGAAGCAATGATGCAGCAGCACGTAGGCCGATGTCGGGGTGTAGGGGCTGGCATAATTGCCGACAACGGCATCGAAGCCGAGCACCGCCTTGATCGGATCGCTCTCGAAGAAGCGGTCGAGATAATCGGCGGCGGATTTGGCGAACAGGTCGAGTAGCGCGCGCTGGCGCTCCATGTCGAGATTGCGCAGCCGCTTGCCGACAAAGGCGAGGCGCAGCGCTTCGCGGAACGTGCGCGCGTTCCAGCCCTGTACCAGATTGGGCGGCTGTTCGAGCACCAGATCGCGCAGCACATCGGTGATGGCGTCGAGTTCTTCGCCATAGGCGTCGTAATTCGCCGCATCCTTTTCACTGAATTTTGCGATCTGGGCCTTGGTGCGTCCTTCGCCGGTGAGCAGGTAACGGCCGTCCTCGGTCGGCAGGAAGTTGAGCGCGCGCCGCTCGACGACTTTCAGCCCGTGCGCGGCGAGGTCGAGATCTCGGATCACCTTCGGATTGAGCAGGCTGACCGTATAGGCCGCGACCGAATTGCGGAAACCCGGATGGAATTCCTCGGTGACCGCTGCGCCGCCCACGACGGATCGGCGCTCCACCACCTTCACCTTCAGCCCGGCCATGCCGAGATAGGCGGCGCAGACGAGGCCGTTATGGCCGGCACCGATGATGAGGGCGTCGTAGGTCTCGGACACGTTCGCTACTCCGCTGCGGGCGGAGGCAGTCTAGTGGAGCGGGTTTTACAATAGCTACCCACCCCGCCGCGAGCTCGCAAAGCGAATGTCAAATCCAAAGCTCCACTAGAATCCAATACTTGCTAGTGGTCCTTTGATTCTAACGTTCGCAAAAGAAGTCGCCGAAATGAGATGCGAACGTTAGAATCGGACCACTAGCTTATTCTGCCGGCGCCGCGCGCTGCTTCCGGCGCACGAGGCTCAGCAGCGGGATGCCGATCAACAGCACCGCAATCCCGAACAGGGCGCCGCGGCCGGTATAGACCAGGCTGGAATAGATCAGGTAGCCGCAGATCGCGCAAAACAGGATGGGGGTGATGGGATAAAGCGGCACCTTGAACGGGCGAGGGTGGTTCGGATCGCGCTGCCGCAGCACGAACAGCGAAATGCCAACGAGCAGTAGGAAGAACCAGAACACCGGCGCGGTATATTCGACCATCGCCTTGAAGCCGTCGCGTGCGGTGGCGCCGAAGCAGATCAGCACGAATGCGATCGCGCTTTGCAGGATGATGGCGTTACGTGGATTGTTGCGCACTTGATCCCAGACCCGGAGCCTGGCGAGCGAAAGATCCTGGCCGAGCGCATGATAGAGCCGCGCGCCGGTGAAGATGCTGGCATTCATGGTCGACAGCGAGGCGACGCAGACGATCAGGCTGACGATCACGGCGCCGGTGGGACCGAAGGCCAGCCGCATGACATCCGCCGCGATCGCATCGCTCTTGCGCATGCCCTCGAGGCCGAGCGCGAACAGGTAGCCGATATTCACCAGCACATAGATCAGGGTCACGATCACCGTGCCGATGAGCAGGATGCGAACCATGTCGCGTCCGACATTGCGCACGTCGCCCGAGAGGTAGGCCGCTTCGTTCCAGCCGCCATAGGTCAGCAGAATGAACACCATGGCGAGGCCGAGCATGCCGTAGCCCGGGCCGCCCGTGGCGGCGGCGGGAACCGGCGGCTGGCCACCCAGATTCATCAATCCGACGACGACCATCATCACCATCGCGGAGACGAGCAGCAGCGTCAGAACGTTTTGCGCCGTCTTGCTTTGATAAGTGCCGGCGATGTTGATGAAGGTCAGCGCAAGCAGCGCCAGCGCGCCATAGATCGCCGAACCGTAGGTGCCGAGCGAATAAAGTTCCTGCGCGTAGTCTCCGAATACGAAGGCGACGGCGGCAATCGCGCCGGTCTGGATCACGGTGGTGCGGGCCCAGGCAAACAGGAAGGCGACCGGCAGACCATAGGCCCGCCTGAGGAAATGATATTCGCCGCCGGTAGAGGGATAGGCCGCGGCGAGTTCGGCATAAACCAGCGCGCCGATTAGGGTTGTCAGGCCGCCGGCCACCCAGAGCGCCGCGAACACCCACTCGTTCGGACTGAACATCGCCACCAGCTGCGGCGTCTTGAAGATGCCGATGCCGATGATGATGCCGACCATCATCAGCGCCCCGTCGGTGACCGAGAGGCTTGCGCGCGGAGCGCCGGAACTTTGCGTTGTCATGCCGATGGTCCTGCGCGCGGCGCAATTGA
The DNA here is from genome assembly GCA_023430245.1 of Pseudomonadota bacterium. GTDB lineage: Bacteria > Pseudomonadota > Alphaproteobacteria > Rhizobiales > Xanthobacteraceae > Pseudorhodoplanes. Next base: position 2,596 of record JAEZBA010000153.1, on the reverse strand, counting down.
AAGAAGGACGCCGGAGCGTCCTTCCTGTTTTCGCTTATGTCGGGCCGTGGATTGCTTAGGCTTTCGACGCCTTCCAGTTATCGCCGGAGATCGAATCCCCGGAGACCTTGCCGGTAAAGGTCTTGCCGTCGACCGTGAAGGAAATGTTGGCACCGGTCAGCTTGCCGTCGGTGATCTCGACGGTCTTGCCGCCGATATCGGCCTTGCCGGTGAAGAACTGGTATTTCTGATCGAGGTCGAGAGTCATCTTCTGCGCGCCGTCGATCTGCCATTTACCGCCGACCTTGGCCGGCACGATCCAGAAATAGACGTTGCGGCCATTGACGTTCTCGTGGACCTCCGGCTTCCAGTCGCCCATGTCGAAGGCATGCGACACGATGCGGCTGCCCGGCTTCATGGTGTCGAGGATCTTGGGGCGCAGACGCAGGTTGATGTCGGTGAGCAGATACATCGCCATCACGTCGGCTTTCGACAGGTCCTGCTCAAACAGGTTGGCGATCTTGAACTCGACCTTGTCGGTGACGCCGGCCTTGGCGGCGTTCTCGTTGGCTTCCTTGATGCGCTGCGGGTTGATGTCGACGCCGAAGCCGCGGGCGCCAAGCTTGGCCGCCGTGACCACCATGCGGCCATCGCCGCAGCCGAAATCGATCATGTAATCGCCAGGACCCACCTTGGCGAGCTGGAGCATCCGATCCACCACTTCCTGCGGGGTCGGAACGTAGATCACGTCGAGGCGCGGTTCCTGTTGGGCGTATGCGGTGCCGGCAACGGCGAGGCCCGCAGCAACGGTCAGGGCATAGACGGTCGGACGAAAAGATACCAAACGCGAAATCATCAGCAGGCTCCCTGTGGGCAATGTGCGGTGAACGTCCCGGCCGTCGCCCGGGTTGCAACGCGTACACCTTAGGGCCGTTCCTTATTCCCTTTATGGCGGTTTTGGAACCGTTTGTGGGCGGCGCCGGAAACAGAAAGCCGCGCGGCAGCTTGCCTCAAGCCGGGGGAGCGACTATAGGGGCGCGTCGGTTTCGCAAGTGAAACGGGCGCGTAGCTCAGCGGGAGAGCACTACCTTGACATGGTAGGGGTCACAGGTTCGATCCCTGTCGCGCCCACCACCCGGCCTGCCGATTTATGTTTCATGCAGACTTGCTGGGAAGTCGCGCATTCAGCGGGCTTTTTTTGGCCGGTCGCCGCGATGTCTCTGTGTGCGGGACAGGGGCGTCGTCTCCGGAGCGGGGCATTTCCGCGTCGGCTTCGGGTTTGATGATTCCCGATCCCACGGCCGGAAAGCCGGCGCGAAGTCTCCCGAGGCCGGCACGCGTGCGATTTCGGGCCATTCTAGAACAAATGAGCAACCTTTGATTGGTCGCCGGCTATCGCGCGTCGGTCGCAGCCAAGTGCCGGTCGTAGTCGAGCACGCTCAGCAGCAGCACCTGAGCGGCTTTGCCGCATTGTTCGAGCGATGAGAATTCCGCCTCGTTGTGGCTGATGCCGTCCTTGCACGGCGCAAAGATCATCGCCGAAGGCGCAACGCGCGACACATAGACCGCATCGTGGCCGGCACCCGAAACGATGTCCCGCGCGGCGAAGCCAGTTCGCGCGACGGCGTTGCGGATCGCATCGAGACACGCCGGGTCGAAAGCCACCGGCGGCTGTTCCCAGATGCGCGTCAGCGCGCCGGTGAGGTCGAGGTCGCGCAATGTCGAATCGAACGCCTGGCGAATCTCGGCCTCCATGAGCTCCAGCACCGGCGTCTCCGGATGCCGCAGGTCGATGGTGAAAAGGGTTTCGCCCGGCACCACGTTGCGCGAGTTCGGCTTCACCTCGATCGAGCCCACGGTGACCACCGCAAAGGGCGGATGGCGCTTCGCGATGCGATCCACCGCCTCGATCATGCGTGCGGCGCCAACCAGCGCATTCTTACGCATGGTCATCGGCGTCGCCCCGGTATGGGCGTCCTGCCCGATCATCGTGGCGTCGAACCAGCGCACGCCCTGCGCGCCGATCACCACCCCCACGTCACAGTTCTCGCGTTCGAGGATCGGCCCCTGTTCGATATGCAATTCGAAATAGGCAGACAGCGGATGATCGCCGCAACGCTCGGGCCCGCGATAGCCGATGCCCTCCAGCGCCTCGCCGAATGTCACGCCGCCCCGATCTTTCTGCGCAACGGCATAGGCGCGGTCGAACACGCCGCCGAATACGCCGGACGCGATCAGCGCCGGCGCAAAGCGCGAGCCTTCCTCATTGGTAAAATTGATCACCTCGATCGGGGCGTAAGTCTGGTAACCGGCATCGCGCAAGGTGCGCAGCACCTCGAGCGCCGATAGCACGCCGAGCACGCCGTCGAACTTGCCGCCGGTCGGTTGAGTGTCGAGATGGCTGCCCATCGCAATCGGCGGAATATCTTTGCGGCTTCCCTCCATGCGCGCGAACATATTGCCCATGTCGTCGACGGTGACGCTGCAGCCGAGGTTTTCGGCGCGCGCCTTGAACCAGTCGCGAACCTTGCGGTCCTCTTCGGACAGGGTGAGGCGGCAGATGCCGCCCTTCGCCGTGGCGCCGAAGGCCGCCGTCTCCATGATGTCGTCCCACAGC
>JAEZBA010000145.1 GCA_023430245.1 Pseudomonadota bacterium | reverse complement strand
GCGATGGATTGACCGCGGCATTGCCGACAGGCACCAGCGCCAGCGTGTAGCCGTCCGGCTCCGCCTTGGCGACCGCCGCCATCGCGATGTTGCCGTTGGCGCCGGTGCGATTCTCGACCACCACCGGCTGCTTCCACACCTGACTGAGATGGTCTCCGAGCGTCCGCGCCAGCAGATCGGGTGCGCCGCCTGCTGCGAAACCGAGAATCAGCCGGATCGGCTTCGAGGGATAATCGTCCGCCGCCATGGCGGAACTCGCCGATGCAACCAGGGTAAGAGCCGCCGCAAAAACGCGCGCACCGAATGTCATTGATTATTCGTCCGTCTCGTGGATACCCGCACGGCCGGACTGTAGACCCTCGCTGCCGCCGCGACTAGGCCGCGGCCTGCGTCAGCGCATCGACGATCTCGTCGACCACCTCTTCGACCAGATAGAGATCGTCGCCCTCGCCCATCACCCGGATGACCGGTTCGGTTCCGGAGGGACGGATCACCAGCCGGCCGTTGCCGTTGAGCCGCGCGGTGGCGCCGTCGATCGCAAGCTTGACCGACGCATCGTCCAGCGGCTTGCCCTGCTTGTAGCGCACGTTCTTCAGGATCTGCGGCAGCGGATCGAACACATGGCAGACTTCCGAAACCGGTCGTCCCTGCCGCTTCACCACCGCCAGCACCTGCAAGGCGGCGACCAGGCCGTCGCCGGTCGTTGCATAATCCGACAGGATGATATGACCGGATTGCTCGCCGCCCAGATTGAAGCCCTGCTGGCGCATATGTTCGAGCACATAGCGGTCGCCGACCGGGGTGCGCGCGAGTGAAATGCCGAGCCCCTGCAGATGCCGCTCCAGTCCAAGATTGGACATGATGGTCGCAACTACGCCCGGCTTGCTGAGCCGGCCGTCCTCTTGCCAGCTTCCGGCGATCACCGCCATCAGCTGGTCGCCGTCGACCGTGTGGCCCTTCTCGTCCACGATAACGACGCGATCGGCATCGCCGTCGAGGGCGATCCCGACATCGGCGCGCACCTCGCGCACCTTGGCCGCCAGCGCCGCGGGCTCGGTCGCGCCGCAATCCGTGTTGATGTTGAAGCCGTCCGGATCGATGCCGATCGCGATCACCTCGGCGCCGAGTTCCCACAGCGCTTCCGGAGCGACGCGATAGGCGGCGCCATTGGCGCAATCCACCACCACTCGAAGGCCGTCGAGTGACAGGTCGCGCGGCAGCGTGCGCTTGGCGAATTCGATATAGCGGTCCTGCACGCCCTCGATCCGCTTGGCGCGCCCGAGATCGGCCGACTTGGCGAGCTTGCGGGTGACGTCCTCGTCCATCACCGCTTCGATTTCGATTTCGACCGCGTCCGACAGCTTGTAGCCGTCCGGACCGAACAGCTTGATACCGTTGTCGTCGTAAGGGTTGTGCGAGGCGGAAATCATCAGCCCGAGATCGGCGCGCATCGAGCGCGTCAGCATCGCCACCGCCGGCGTCGGCATCGGGCCGAACAGCAGCACGTCCATGCCGACCGACGTGAAGCCCGCGACCAGCGCGGTCTCGATCATGTAGCCGGACAGACGGGTATCCTTGCCAATCACCACCCGGTGGCGGTGCTCGCCGCGCAGGAACACCAGGCCGGCGGCCTGGCCGACCTTGAGCGCAAGCTCGGGCGTGATCACGCCATTGGCGCGCCCGCGAATGCCATCGGTGCCGAAATATCGACGTGTCACGCTGGAACCCCCGTCCCCGTTAACCAAGTCAGGTCGGTGTAATAGCTATCCTAACCGGATTGGCTTCAAAAGTTGTGAGCAAAAGTTGCAAGCCCGGCCGGCCGGGGATTTAGCGTTAACGCTGGCGCCGCCGGTGCCTCCGGGCTCAAATTTCGTCCTTGTCCTGCGGGCTATGCGCCGGCTGGACCACGTTGACCGGATCGGAGCCCGGGAAACTCTCCTCGAGCCCCTCGTCCAGCGCCCGGTCGAGCCGCTCCTTTTCCAGCCGCTCTTTCTTGGCCTCTTCGGACTCGTGTTCGCCGTGCTTCTTGCCCGCGTTCATGCCGCTAATCCTTGCCGTTTGGAGCCAGCCCCCGCGGTTCCCGCACGTGTTTTGCGCCCGGGAAGTGTGCTACGCAAGCTGATATGGGATGGATCCGCCAATGACGCCAATCACCTGCATCGAAGACCTGCGCCAGCTTGCCGAAAAGCGCGTGCCGCGCGCCTTTTTCCAGTATGTCGATTCCGGCTTCTATGCCGAGGAAACCTTTCGCGCCAACCGCGCCGACATGGAGCGGGTCAAGCTGCGCCAGCGCGTGCTGGTCAATGTCGACAAGCGCGACTTGTCCACAACCATCGTCGGACAGAAGGCCTCGCTGCCGATCGCACTCGCCCCGATCGGGCTGTGCGGCATGCAGCACGGCAATGGCGAGATTCTCGCGGCCGCGGCCGCGAATGAGGCCGGCGTGCCGTTCTGCATGTCGACCATGTCGATCTGTTCGATGGAGCAGGTCGCGGAGGCGACCAAACGGCCGTTCTGGTTTCAGGTCTATGTGATTCGCGACCGCGGCTTCATCGCCGACCTGATCGCGCGCGCCAAAGCCGCGAACTGCTCGGCGCTGGTCCTCACCGTCGACCTGCAGGTGCTCGGGCAGCGCCACCGGGACATCAAGAACGGCATGACCGTGCCGATGAAGCTCAAGCTCGCCAATGTGCTCGACGTCATGTCGAAGCCGCGCTGGGCGATGAGCATGATGAATGCCAAGAGCAAGACCTTCGGCAATCTCGCCGGTCACGTGAAGGGCATGGAAGGCGTCAACTCGCTGGCGCAATGGACCGCCAGCCAGTTCGACCCGACCCTGAGCTGGGAGGATGTCGCCTGGATCCGGTCGCTGTGGCCGGGCAAGCTGATCATCAAGGGCATTCTCGATGTCGAGGATGCGAGGCTCGCGAGCAAGAGCGGCGCCGATGCCATCGTGGTGTCCAACCATGGCGGCCGGCAGCTCGACGGTGCGCCCTCCTCGATCTCGATGCTGCCGAAGATTGCCGATGCGGTCGGCAACGATATCGAGGTGATGTTCGACGGCGGCATCCGCTCCGGGCAGGATCTGATGCGCGCGCTGGCGCTGGGCGCGAAAAGCTGCCTGATCGGCCGCGCCTATATCTACGGACTCGGCGCGCTCGGCGGCGAAGGCGTGAGCAAGGCGATCGAGATCATCCGCAAGGAGCTCGACATCACCATGGCGCTGACCGGCGTGACGCATATCGCCGATATCGGCCGCAACGTGCTGGCC
>JAEZBA010000108.1 GCA_023430245.1 Pseudomonadota bacterium | reverse complement strand
ATCCGGCCCTCGGCGTCGTACACAATCTCGCTCTTCAACGTGACATAGACATGATGAAGCGCGTGCGCGGCCGGCGCGGCAAAGGCCAGCGCCACAAGGCCGAGCGCGAGCGGGCGGAGAATGCGGGAAATCATAGAGTTTCCAGGTGAAGCGATGCTGCGGGACAATATCACGGAACGCGGCGGAAAGGAGGCGGGCGCTTTTCCCTCCCCCCGCGAAGCGGTGGGGAGGGTGGCGAGCGGAAGCGAGCCGGGTGCTCGCGGCGAGTCCAATTGTTGCCCCCCACCCCCGACCCCTCCCCGCCACTCGCTCCGTTCGCGGGGGGAGAAGATGCGATGCGCTTCGCGGGGGGAGGGAAACGAGGGCTTAGCTTAGCTTCGCTCGCGCGCAGGTCAGCACAGGGCGAATTCCGCCTTCCTACACCCCGAACGCCCCCGGGTCGGCTCTGGGATCATGCGCGCCCTCCATGGTGCCGTCCGGGTGCAGGACCACGCCGCCGGCATGGCCCATGGTGTCGGAAAACGCCTCGTCCAGAACCGCAACGTCATGGCCGGCCGACATCAGCCGGTCGACCAGGCCGCCGTCGAAGCGGGATTCCATCCGCAGATTGGTATGGGTCGAGCCCCAGGTCCGCCCCAGCAGCCAGCGCGGCGCCTCGATCGCCTCCGGCAGCGGCTGACCGAACAGCACATGGCGCGCGAAGACCATGGCTTGGGTCTGCGGCTGGCCGTCGCCGCCCATGGTGCCGTAAGCCATGACCCGGCCGTCCTTCAGCACGGCGAGCGCCGGATTCAGGGTGTGGAACGGCAGCCGGCCGGGTTCGAGCGGATTGGCCGCGCCCTTTTCGAGCGCGAAGCTGGCCCCGCGATTCTGCATCAGCACGCCGGTTGCCGGCAGCACGCAGCCCGAGCCTAACTCCCAGTAGATCGACTGTATGTAGGACACGACGAGGCCCGAAGCATCGGCCGCCCCCATCCAGATGGTGTCGCCCTCGCCGTAAGGCGCGGGCCAGCGCGCCGCCTTCTTGCGGTCGATCCGCTGCAACTCGGTATCGAGAAAGACCGCCGAAAGGTAGCGGTCGAGCGGCTCATCGATGCGTTTCGGATCGGTGACCACGCGGTCGCGGACCCGGAAGGCGCGCTTGGTGGATTCGACCAGGCCGTGCACGAAGTCGAAGCCCTCGGCCTCGGCAACGCGCAACCGCTCGAACAGCGCCAGAATGATGAGCGAGGCCAGCCCCTGCGTCGGCGGCGGCGAATTGTAGAGCGTGCCGGCATTGAGCGCGACCGATAGCGGCTTGGCAATATAGGCTTCGTACTTCTCGATATCGGTGCGTGTCACCGGCGAGCCGATGCGCTCGAGATCGGCCGCAATCTCGCGCCCGACATCGCCGCGATAGAAATCGTCGAGGCCGGCATTCGCAAGGTGATCGAGCGTCGCCGCGAACGCGGTCTGCTTCATCACCGCGCCTTCGGCCGGCGCTTTGCCATCGGCCAGGAAGGTCTTCGCGAAGCCAACCGCCTCGCCCATCTCGGAGAGCTTGTCCCGCGTCAGCGCGTGCTGGCTGCGGCTGACCACATAACCATCGCGCGCCTGCTTGATCGCCGGTTCAAGCAGGACCCGGAGCGGAATCTTGCCGCCGAGCGATTTCGCGCCGTCCAGCGCAACCATCCAGCCGCCGATGGCCCCGGGCACGGTCAACGCCGCAAGCGGGCCGCGCGCCGGGATCGTGTCGTAGCCCCGCTCACGATACAGCGCGATATTCGCCTTTGCGCCGGCCGGTCCGGGCGCCATGATCGCGCGCACCCGGCCGTTCGGCTCGCGCACCAGCCAGAAGCCGTCGCCACCGATATGATTCATGTGCGGATAGACCGCGGCGATGGAGGCCGCCATCGCGACCATCGCCTCCAGCGCGTTGCCGCCATCGGCGAGGATCAGCCGGCCGGCTTCTGCGGCAGCGTGGTGGGGAGCAACGGCAACGCCGCGGCGATGGCCGGAGGTGTGGGAGGTCATTTACCTGATACCGCTGCTCCAGAATGCACGCCGAAGGCGCGCAAGCCCTAAACCGCTCTGCGGGCTTGCCAACTCTTCTTAACATCTGCTGCGACGTTGTCATGCGTAGGCATTAGTTGCGCCCGCGAAATTTCTTCTCGGGCCAGCATCTTCGCCAGTTCGGGCACGCAACTCCCATCCAAGGTTATCTTTCGCAACACCGTTTCCTTGATGCCCGCCTCTGCGACGAAGGTCTCAAGTGAAGGCCTGAGGCCCCCTCTGTGCATGAAGTCGATCCCCGAAGCGCGGATTGAGGTGAATTGACCAGACTGTGCCGCGAGAAAAAAGTTTTCACGCATGGGCGTTCGGACAATCTCGATCGTGGGAAAGATGTCGTCGTGGTTGTTTCCGTCTCCGACCTTTCCCTCATACATGCGCGGGAAAGTGGCCGGCTTCCCCCTGACGAGCATCGCTCTTCGCCTGTGAATCGCCCATACTGCAATATCCGGACGAACCAGGTCGTGAGCAGATTCCTCTGCGGCAAAAAACGCAGCTTTGACGGGATCATGCGTCCAATCAAGAAGTCGCGTCGGTATGCCATGATGCTGCGCTAGAGAAATATAGTGAGGTATATCGGAGAATCGAAAGAAATCGTCACCAACAAGCGGATCCCCTGCGCCAATTAGCCAATCCGGACT
>JAEZBA010000055.1 GCA_023430245.1 Pseudomonadota bacterium | reverse complement strand
GACGGGATCGACGACGGATCGCGCGGATCGCAGGGCGGCAGCGCCAGCTTCTTGTCGGGCACGGTGGAATCGATACCGATCTTCACGTCACGGATCGCGCAGCGATAGGAGACGAGATGGGTATAATACACCATCAGCCCGTTGAATTCCCGGAACGACAGCCAGTTGCTCGATGTCATTTCCAGTATCTCGCGCTGGCTGCGTTCCAGCGCACCCGCCGGATCGAACTTCACCGGAAACGGCTCGGCCCATTCGCCGCGGGCATCGGCGTAGCGGACATAGATCGTGCCTTCCGGGGTGTCGGCATCGAGCTGGATCGACGGATTGGGCATGCGCTTGCGGGTCCGCGGATCGAGCGTGTTGAGATGCCCGGTTTCGCGGAAATTGCCGCTCTCGCCGAACCGCCACGAAATCGCGGTCACCGGATCGGCGAACGACAGCGTCACCGACCAGCCGCCATTGTGGCGCATGAAATTCGCCAGCGGCGCGTTAAGCTGCTCGGGCTCGCTCCGCTGCGGCAAGGGTGAGGGCTGCACCGGCGTCACGGCCGCGACCTGCTGCGGGATCGTCTCCTTCGCCTTGTTCGGATCGAGCACGCCGTTCAGCACCACGTCGCCGACGATCTCGTCGTAATAGGCCGGCCGCTGGTTATGCTTCACTTTCCGCGCCAGCGCCGTGACGCTGGCCTGGGTGCGCTTGGCGACCTGCACCAGCGACAGTCCCGGTGTCTCCAGTTCCTTGACGAAAAAACGGGTAAAGACGGAGTTCGGATCCTTGTCGTCGTCCGACACATAATCCAGCGCGGTCTGGTTCTCGGACGCCGAATAGATGACGAAGGCGCCCTCCTCGCTCATCGCGGCGAGCCCGCCGGCGCCGCCGACGCTGCGGGTGCCGGCCCGTTCGAACGGGTTGTTGCGGCAGGCATCCAGCACCACCACCGTGGTGCGCGCGCCCTTGCTTCTCACGCGCTCCATGATGCGCCGCGCCAGAAACGAATTCTCGTGGACCTTCTCTTCCTCACCCGCCAGAGCGAGCGGCACGTCGGTCGGCAGCAGGTAATTCTCGCCCTTGATCTGGAAGCCATGGCCGGCAAAGAAGAAGAAAGCGGTGTCGCCGGGGCCGAGCGCGCGCTCGAACGCGGTGAAGCTGTCGCTCATGCCGCGGCGGTCCTGGTTGGTCGCGGCGATCACCTGAAAGCCCAGGCCCTTCAGCGTTTTTGCCATCCGGTCGGCATCGTTCGCCGCCTTCCGCAGCGGCGTGACATGCTGATAGCTATCGTTGCCGATCACCAGCGCCACCCGCTTCTGCGCCGCGGCCGGCGACAGCGGAAGCCCGAGCATCAGGCAGATGGCGGCAAGGAAAACGATCCGTTTCGTCATCTCAACTCCCCGACGGAACGCCGGCCTTCTCGGTTCCGGCCGTGCCGGTCAGCCATTGTCGCACGAACCGCGGACCGGGTTCAATTTCCTGACCGGACCGACCCGCGCCGTAAGAATTGTGACCGTGCGGAATCGCAGCTATCAATGGCAACGTGCTCGTTCATTGTGAAGTCACGAAGGTGGGAGGAATGACATGTTGGCCGGATCGAATGGGTTGAGGCGCGTCGCCGGCATCGTCCTCGCAGCTTTATGGCTCGCGCTGCCGATGCTGGCCGGACTGGCCCCGGCCAATGCCCAGACCCCCGCCTGGCCGCAGCGGGCGGTAAAATTCATTCTCCCCTTCGGAGCCGGCAGCGCCACCGACGTCGCCGCCCGCCTGATGGCCGAGAAGCTGCAGGCCAAATGGGGCCAGCCGGTCGTGATCGAGAACCGGCCCGGCGCCGACGGGCTTCTGGCCATCAATGCCTTCCTGCAGGCCAATGACGACCACACCCTGCTCTACTCGTCGAGCGCCTCGTTCATGGCGCATCCTTACACCCAGGCGAAATTGACCTACGACTTCGCGCGCGACATGACGCCGATCGCGCAGGTCACCGACACGGTGCTGACCGTCAATGTTCCGGCCTCCTCGCCCATCAAGACACTCGGCGAGTTCGTCGCCGATGCGATGGCGCGGCCGGGCAAGCTCAATGTCACCGGCGCACCGGGCGTGCCGGACTTCACGCTCGACTATTTCATCAAGACCCGCGGCCTGAAGGTCCAGAAGATCCCGTTCAAGAATATCGTCGAGGCCGCAACCGCGCTGGCCGGCAACCAGATCGACTTTCTGGTGACCTCGGCCGCGATCGTGCGGCCGCTGACCGAGGCGGGCAAGATCCGCATCCTCGCGGTGACCAGCCGCGAGCGTGCGTCGTTCGCTCCGGACATCCCCACCGTGCACGAACTCGGATGGGGCGGACTTGCCGTCGAGACCACTGCCGGGCTGTACGGTCCGAAGGACATGCCGCTGCCCCTGCGCGAACAGATCGCGCGCGACGTGATCGAGGTCGTCTCCGACAAGGCGATCACCGACAAACTGCTCGCAACCGGACAGGTGGTGCGGCCGGGCGGCCCGGATGTCCTCGCCGCCACCATCAAGGAACAGTCGGCCTTGACCGCGCATATTGCAAAAGCGTTGGATCTCAAACCGAACAACTAGCGAGATGCGCCGAAAACACGCATGGGCGTCGTTGCCGGATGACAAACTCCTGAAGCTCAGGCTCAGGGACCTGAAGCTCACGATCGAGGATACCTGGCTGGAAGGCTGCCTCGACGACCTGCAGGCCGAGCTTGAAGAGCGCGACCTGCGTATCCGTCCGCATGCCTGGCTGTCGGACGAGTGGTTCAGCCCCGACACCACGCCCGGCATCGCAATCCCGTTCTACCTTGCGCATCCGCGCCTGATGCGGCTCGAACGCAAGATGATCATCGACGTGGAAGGCGGCACGCGGCACGAATGCATGCGCATCCTGCGCCACGAAACCGGACACGTGGTGCAGAATGCGTTCCGGCTGCAGCGCCGCCGCCGCTGGCAGGAATTGTTCGGCCGCTCCTCGACCCATTATCCACGCTTCTATCGTCCGAACCCCGCAAGCAAGAATTACGTCCAGCATCTTCGCCTCTGGTATGCGCAAAGCCATCCCGACGAAGACTTCGCGGAAACCTTCGCCGTCTGGCTGAAACCGCGTTCGGACTGGAAGAAGCGCTATGCGGGATGGCCGGCTTTGCGCAAACTCGAATATGTCGATGAAGTGATGAACGAGATCGCGGGCCAGCGCTCGCAATTGCCGCGCGGCGCCGCCGTCCATCCGCTCAGCCAGATCGACACGACGCTGGCAGCGCATTACCGCAAGAAGCAGGCGTTCTACGCAGTGAATACGCCGCGCACTTATGACCCAGAACTGCATCGTATCTTTTCGGCCGATCCGAAGCACCGCACATCGCCGACCGCGGCTTCCTTCATTCGCCGCCACCGTTCCTATTTCCGGCAGACCGTTGCGCGCTGGACCGGCGAATACCAGCTGACGCTTGACTCGCTGCTTGATGATATGATCGATCGCTGCCGCGAGTTGAAGCTGCGGGCGCCAGGCCCGGAGCGTCAAATGCTGACGGATTTCACTGTGTTGTTAACGGCAAAGACGGTGCACTCGCTGTATAGTCCGTCGCGCCGACAATGGTTCGCTCTATGAAAAAAACCCGCGTTCTGGTGCTGCTGCATCCGGAACAAGTGCCGCCCGATTCCATCAAGGGTTACAGCGAGCAGGATGTTCTCGCCTTCAAGACCGGCTATGACATCGTTAATACGCTGCGCAAGGCACGCCACGAAGTCCGTGTCCTCGGCGTGCAGCATGAGTTACGGCCGATCCGAGCTGAGATCGATTCCTTTCAGCCGGACATTGTTTTCAATCTTCTCGAGGAATTCCACGGCGAACCGGCTTACGACCAGAATGTCGCGAGCTATCTCGAACTGATCCGCATTCCCTATACCGGCTGCAATCCGCGCGGATTGATGCTGTCGCGCGGCAAGGATCTGTCGAAGAAGCTGCTGCACTATCACCGCATACCGGTTCCGGCATTCGCTGTCTTTCCGATGCGCAAGAAGATTCAGCGGCCGCCACGGCTGCCGTTTCCGCTGATCGTCAAGAGTCTGTCGGAGGACGCTTCCCTCGGCATCGCGCAAAAATCGATCGTCGACAGCGACGAGAAGCTGCAGGAACGCGTCACCTTCATTCACGAAAAGATCGGCACCGCGGCGATCGCCGAGCAATATATTGACGGCCGCGAATTGTATGTCGGCGTCATCGGCAACGACCGCATGCGCGTTCTGCCGATCTGGGAGCTGTATTTCGGCGACGCCGCGAGCAAGATCGCGACCGCCAAGGTGAAATTCGACGTCAAGTATCAGGAGGAGCGCGGCATCCTGCAGGGTCCGGCAACCGATCTGCCGCCGGAGATTTACAAGCGCATCCAGAACCTGACGCGGCGCATCTGCCGCACGCTTGAACTCGACGGCTATGCCCGCGTCGATTTCCGTCTGTCGGCCGACGGCATTCCCTATTTTCTGGAGGCCAATCCGAACCCCGAAATCGCCCGGCACGAGGTCTTCGCCGAAGCCGCGGCCTATGACGGGATGACATATTCCGAGATGGTCCGGCGTATTGTCGCGCTCGGGATCCAGCGCTCGCGCACCAAGTCGCGGTGAGCCTGTTCTTGTCGCCTTCCCGCTTATGACGTCCTGCAATTCGGGTGGCGTCCGCGTTGCAGGGCGGGCATGGTAGACGCTTCCTGTCAAACAAAGACAGCCAATTGCATGACTGACAAGCCCGGCCAGATCGACCGGACCGACGCCGCTTTGCTCGTCTTCCTGTCGCTCCTGTGGGGCGGCGGTTTCGTCATGGCCGGGCTGGCGCTGCGCGAATTGCCGCCGGTCACCGTCGTGTTCGCGCGGGTTGCGTTCGGCGCGCTGTTCCTGCTGCCGCTGGTTCTGTATTTCCGCTCGTCGCTGCCGCGCGGGCTCGCCGGCTGGATGCCGTTCATCGTCATGGGCCTGCTCAACAACGTGATCCCGTTCGCGTTGGTCGCGGCCGGCCAGACCTATATCACCAGCGGGCTTGCATCGATCATCAACGCGACCACGCCGCTATTTACTGTGATCGTAACCTCGGCCTTCGGCGAGGAAAGATTGACGGCGCACAAGGTCGCCGGCGTGCTGATGGGCCTTGGCGGTGTCGTGATCCTGCGCGGCACCGGCGTCGATGTGTCATCGGCGCAGACCATCGGCATTCTGCTCTGCCTCGGCGGCGCCCTGTCCTACGGGTTTTCGGCGCTGTGGGGCCGCCGAAGAATGAAGGGCGTCCCGCCGCTGACGTCGGCGTTTTGTCAGACCGTGTCGTCGAGCGCGATTTTGCTGCTGATGATGCTTGCGATCGACCGGCCCTGGACCTTTGCCATGCCGAGCGCGACGGTCTGGCTCTCGCTTGTCGGCCTCGGCATCTTCGCGACCAGCATCGCCTATCTCGTTTTCTACCGGATCCTCGCACGATCCGGCGCAACCAATGTCATGCTGGTCACGCTGCTGATGCCGGTTAGCACCATCGCGCTCGCGCATTTTGCGCTTGGCGAAACACTGGGCCTGCGCGAGGCAATCGGGGCGCTGGTGATCGGCGCGGCTCTGCTTGTGATCGACGGGCGGATCTTTGGCTGGATGACGGCTCGACGCGTCCACTGACGCCGCGGATTATTGATCAATCGCAATCCCGAACGCTGCCGGCTGCTGTAGGCAACGCGCCACGGGACGGCGCCCACCGCTGACCATCCCGATCGACATATGATCGCAGTCATACCGGACCGTCGTCCCGAACGTTAGCCTTGCGGGCTGCTGTCCAGTTCCGAACGGAAATACCCATGCGCCTGGTGTTCAAGCGCGGCCTGATCGTTGCCGCGATCCTCGCGATCGGCGCGAGCGCATTCGCGTGGTCGAGGAGCCGCGAGATTGCCGTGCCGGTGCTCTCGCCGGAGCAGAACGTCGAAGTGCGCGTGTTCGGAATCGGCACTGTCGAAGCGCAGGTCGCCTCGAAAGTCGGCTTTCACCTGGCCGGAAAGATCAGAGCGCTGAGCGCGGATCAAGGTGACTTCGTAAAGTCCGGCGCCCCACTCGCAAAGCTCGACGACGACTCGCAAAAAGCCAAACTGATGAAGAGCGAGGCCAGCGTCCGCCAGGCCGCAGCCAGCACGCTGAAGGCGCAGGCCCAGCGGGATCGCGCCGAGGTCACCTACCAGCAGAAGAAAAACGTCAATGCCCGCCGGCAAACGCTGGTCGGGCGTGGCGCGGTCTCACAGGAGGCCGCCGAGGATGCGCAGGCGGCGGAAGAAATTGCCCGCGGCGATCTCAGGCTCGCTGAAGCCGAAGTCGCGGTGTCCAAGGTTCTGCAGGACGACGCCGAAGCGCAACGCCGGATCGATGCCGTTCTGCTGGATCAGCACGAGCTGCGCGCGCCATTCGATGCACGCGTGATCACCCGGCACAAGGAGCTCGGCTCGGTCGCGAATGCGGGCGAAGCGGTCTTCACCCTCATCGAGCCGGCATCGGTGTGGATCCGCGCTTTCATCGACGAGGCGTCCGCAGGCGGATTGCAGACCGGTCAGAAGGCTTTCGTGCGGCTGCGCTCCGAGCCGCTGAACACCTTCGAAGCGGAGATCGTGCGCATCGATCAGGAGAACGATCGCCTCACCGAGGAGCGCCGCGTTTACGTCCGCTGCCGCGAATGCGGTCCACAGCATCAGCTCCGCTTCCTCGGGGAACAGGCCGAGATCGAAATCGTGAAGGGCAAGGTCGCATCAGGCACTTTCGTGCCCTTGAAATTCGTCGAAGGATACGATGGCCGGTCCGGCACGATCTGGCTCATCCAGAATGGCCGGCTGATACGATGGAAGACGCCGCTCGCGGAGCGGCTGCTTGACGGGCGTGTTCGCATCGCGGGCGACATTCCGTCAGGCGCCTCGGTCGTCGCCACCGATCCCGCAGGCTTGCGCGCCGGACGCGCGGCGCGTGCGGCAGCGGAGCCTGTGCCGTGAACCTGGCGCTGCGCGACATCCGGCACAATCTCGGCCGGTTCTTGCTGACCTGTCTGGGCCTGAGCCTTCTGCTCGGGATCGTGCTGGCCATGGTCGGCATCTATCGCGGTCTGGTCGAGGAATCGCTTGGATTGCTGCGCGCGGCCCATGCCGATGTGTGGATCGTCGAAGGCGGCACCCGCGGACCGTTTGCCGAGGCCTCGCGGCTGCCGGCCGACACCCGCGAGATCATCGCGGCGCAATGGGGCGTCGCCGCAGCCGGCGCCGTCGCCTACCAGAATGTCGAGTTGCAGCATCGCGGCACCAGCCGGCGGCTGATGGTCGTCGGATCGGAAATCGGACGCCCCGGCGGCCCGCCGCGCATTCACGACGGTCGCCCGATCACCCGCAACCGCTATGAGGCCATCGCGGATGTCGGCGCGGGCCTGGCTATCGGCGAGCAGATCAAGCTTGGCCGCGACACCTTCACGATCGTCGGCCTGACCCGGGAGATGGTCGCCTCCGGCGGCGATCCGGTGTTGTTCGTGACGCTTCGCGATGCCCAGAAGCTGCAATTCGACCTGACGCCATCCGCCGCCCGGCGCGAACTCGCACGAAATGCAAGCGGTACGGGCACCATCGACACCGCCAACGCAATTCTCGTGCAATTGCTGCCGGGCGTGTCGCCCGCGCAGTTTGCCGGCGAGGTGATCCGCTGGAAGCATCTCAGCGCGCTGACCCAGGAACAGCAGGAAACCATCCTGTCGCGATCTGTCATCGAACGGGCGCGACGCCAGATCGGACTGTTCACAAGTCTGCTGCTGGTGGTGTCGACCGTCGTCATCGGGCTGATCATCTACACCATGACGATCGACAAGAAGCGATCGATCGCGACCCTCAAACTCATTGGCGCGCCGGACAGCCGTATCGTCGGACTGATCCTGCAGCAGGCCCTCGCCATGGGCCTGATCAGTTTTGTCGCGGGAGCCGTCCTGATCAGCGCGGCAAAAGGCTACTTCCCGCGCCGGATCGTGCTGGAGCCGGGCGACGCCGCGACGCTGTTCGGAATCGTCTTCATCGTCTGCCTGGTGGCAAGCGC
>JAEZBA010000089.1 GCA_023430245.1 Pseudomonadota bacterium | reverse complement strand
GTGACATGCCGGTAGTAGGACGCCGATTGCGGATCGTATTTCTTGAACGCCTCGAACGAGAAGATAACGTCTTCCACCGTGATCGGCTTGCCGTCATGCCATTTGGCTTCGGCGCGAAGCCGGTAGGTGCAGCTCGAGAAGTCGTCCGGATGGCTGACCGACTCAGCGAGCAAACCGTATTCGGTCGACACCTCGTCGAGCGCAGAGGCCATCAGCGTATCGTAGATGCTGCCGATGCCCGCCGCCATCGCGCCTTTCACGCGCCCAACCACCATGTTGAAGTTGTCGAAGGTGCCGATCGCCACCTGACGCACCAGCCCGCCGCGCGGGGCCTTCGGATTGACGTAGTCGAAATGCTTGAACCCGGCCGGATATTTCAGTTCTCCGAACAGCGACAATCCATGCCGCCAGGTTTGCGCCGGCACCGAGGTCTGCGCCTGCGCTTTCACGGGCCCGAGGCCTTCGACGACGGACATCGCGGGGGCTGTCAGCGCGAGCGCGCCAGCTTTCATCAGGGTACGGCGGGACAGGCTCACGGTTTTGCTCCGGTCACTATCGGGATCATCCCAAATTGCCCTTTTATCTATGACAGTTTTGCGGATAACCCCAGCCACGGCGTCTTAAAATGCGGTAATTTACCGCCTTCGGCGCCTCAGGCTTAACGGTAGCGCGCGCCCCCCAAAACGCAAACGGCCGGGCAGGGCCCGGCCGTTTGAAAGCAACACGTTTCTGCGAGCTTAGCTCGTGGACGTCAATTCTTGGCCGGCGCGGGCTCCGCCGGCGCGGCATCGGCGGCTTTCGGCAACGGGACCGGGTTGTCCGACAGCGTATGCAGGTAATTGATCAGGTCGGCGCGCTGCCCGCCGCGCGTGAGACCGGCGTAACTCATGCTGGTCCCCGGCATGTAGGTCTTGGGGCTGGCAAGGAACGCGTCGAGATTCTCGTAAGTCCACTCGCCGCCTTTCGCCTTCAGGGCCGCCGAATAGTTGAAACCGGCGACGGCCCCCTTGGCCCGGTCGACGATGCCATACAGGTTCGGGCCGACCCGGTTCGGGCCGCCCTTCTCGAACGTGTGGCAGGCGGCGCATTGCTTGGCGGCGGCCTGACCCTTGGCCGGATCGGAGCTGGCGAGCCGCACGGCGATTGGCTCGGCCGGTTCTGGCTTGGCGGTCTCGGTGCCTCCCGCCGGCTGATCCGGCACGGCGATCGCGTAGCCGGGTTTTTCCAGCTTTCCGGGCGTAAAGATCGCCCCGGCGGCGATATTCAGCGTCAGGATGCCGAGGCAAGTCGCCAGAACGGCGCCCATGATTTTGTTGAGTTCGAAGGAGTCCATCGGCGTTCCGCAGCAGCCCATGATCAAGGGGTCGCGCGCGGGGAACAATCCCCACGGCGGGGCACCATTAGCCGGTTTGCGGCGGATGTTGCAACCCGTATAAGCGGCCATTCCCTGCGACATTGGTACATTGGGAACCCCCCGGAAACATGGCCTAGATCAATGCAGAAGCGCGACATTCTGATCCTGATCCCGGCCCGCATGGCGGCGACCCGGCTGCCCGGCAAGCCGCTGGCCGATATCGCCGGTAAGCCGATGATCGAGCACGTGATCCGGCGCGCTGAGTCGGCGGGCCTCGGGGAGGTGATCGTGGCGACCGATTCCGAGCCGATACAGGCCGCGGTCGAGAAGGCCGGCGTCCGGGCGCTGATGACCAGCGCCGACCATGCCTCCGGCTCGGACCGCATTTTCGAGGCGCTGCAGATCGCCGACCCCGATGGCCGGGCCCAGATCGTGGTGAATCTTCAGGGTGATCTGCCGACGCTCGCTCCAGACGATCTGCGTTCGGCGGTGCGTCTTCTGGACGATCCTGCGGTCGATATCGGCACGCTTTGCGCCGAGATCGTCAAGGACGAGGAACGCACCAACCCGAATGTGGTGAAGGTCGTCGGCTCGCCGGTCGCGCCGCGGCGGTTGCGGGCTTTATATTTTACCCGCGCCACGGCGCCCTATGGCGACGGGCCGCTCTATCATCATATCGGCCTCTACGCGTACCGGCGGGCCGCGCTGGAGCGCTTCGTGGCGCTGCCGCAATCGGCGCTCGAGCAGCGCGAAAAGCTCGAGCAGTTGCGTGCGCTCGAAGCCGGCATGCGGATCGATGCCGCCATCGTCTCCTCGGTGCCGCTTGGCGTCGACACCCCGGAAGACCTCGAAACCGCGCGCCGGCTGCTGGCAGGCGATCAGTAAAAACGGGTGCCGGCTTTGCGTCCGATCGCGTGCCCGCCCAGATGCAATTGACTCCAAAGTTCCGCAAAGCGTAACCAACCCCATGACCAAAAAGCGTATCTCCTTCCAGGGCGAACCTGGCGCCAACTCGCATCTGGCCTGTCGCGAGGCCTATCCCGATTACGAACCGTTGCCGTGCCCGACCTTCGAGGACGCATTCGCGGCGGTGACCAGCGGCGAGGCCATGCTCGGCATGATCCCGGTCGAGAATTCGGTGGCGGGCCGTGTCGCCGACATCCATCACCTGATGCCGCGTTCGAACCTGCACATCGTCGCCGAGTGGTTCCTGCCGGTGAAGCATCAGCTGGTGGCGCCGAAGGGCGCGACGCTGGACGGCATCAAGACGGTCGAGAGCCATGTCCATGCGCTCGGCCAGTGCCGCAACATCATCCGCAAGCTGAAGATCAGGCCGATCGTCGCCGCCGATACCGCAGGCTCCGCGCGTGAAGTGTCCGAGCGCGGCGACAAGAGCTGTGCGGCGATCTCGTCGCGTCTCGCGGCCGAGATCTACGGTCTCGATATTCTTGCGGAGGATGTCGAGGACGAGGCGCACAACACCACGCGCTTCATCGTGCTGGCGCGCGAACCGCAATGGGCGGAAGGCGGCAACGGCCCGGTGGTGACGACCTTCATCTTCCGGGTGCGCAACATTCCGGCCGCGCTCTACAAGGCGATGGGCGGCTTCGCCACCAACGGCGTCAACATGACCAAGCTCGAAAGCTACATGATCGAGGGCAATTTCTTCGCCACCATGTTCTATGCCGACATCGAGGGTCATCCCGACGACCACAATGTGGCGCTGGCGCTGAAGGAGCTGGAGTATTTCTCCAAGGAGACAAAGATCCTCGGCGTGTATCCGGCGCATCCCTATCGCGCGACGTTCAGGGAACAGGCGGAGTGACTTCACCCTCCCCTGGAGGGGGAGGGTCGGCGAGCATCGAACGCATGTGAGA
>JAEZBA010000032.1 GCA_023430245.1 Pseudomonadota bacterium | reverse complement strand
ACTCTCAATCCGGATGGCTCCTGCACGGTGCGCGACAATGGCCGCGGCATCCCGGTCGACATCCACAAGGGCGAGGGCGTGTCCGCGGCCGAAGTAATCATGACGCAGTTGCATGCCGGCGGAAAGTTCGACCAGAATTCCTACAAGGTTTCCGGCGGCCTGCACGGCGTCGGCGTGTCGGTTGTCAACGCGCTCTCGACCTGGCTGAAACTCACCATCTGGCGCGACGGCACCGAATACGCGATCGAATTCGGCGACGGTGTCGCGAAAGCGCCGCTCCGGGTTGTCGGCAAGGTCGAGGGACGCAAGGGCACGGAGGTGACGTTCCTGCCGTCGCCCGAAACCTTCACCATGACCGAGTTCGATTTTCCGACGCTGGAGCACCGGCTGCGCGAGCTCGCCTTCCTGAATTCCGGCGTGACGATCATCCTGTCCGATATGCGCCACGCCGTCGAGAAGCGCGAAGAGATGCGCTACGAGGGCGGCGTTGAAGCCTTTGTGAAGTATCTCGATCGCAACAAGAGCGCGCTCATTCCCGCTCCGATCAACATCCGGATCGAACGCGACGGCGTCGGCGTCGAATGTGCGCTGTGGTGGAACGACAGCTATCACGAGAACGTGCTGTGCTTCACCAACAACATCCCGCAGCGCGACGGCGGCACGCATCTCGCCGGCTTCCGCGGCGCGCTCACGCGCCAGGTGACGCAGCACGCCGAGAGGATGGGCTCATCGCGCAAGGAGAAGGTCGATCTCAGCGGCGACGATTGCCGCGAAGGATTGACGGCGGTTCTGTCGGTGAAAGTGGCCGATCCGAAATTCTCCTCGCAGACCAAGGACAAGCTGGTCTCCTCCGAAGTGCGTCCGGTGGTCGAAGGGATCGTCAACCAGGCTTTGCAGGACTGGTTCGAACTGCACCCGAACGAAGCCAAGGCGATCGTCGGCAAGGTGGTCGAAGCCGCCGCCGCACGCGAAGCCGCGCGCAAGGCGCGTGAATTGACCCGACGCAAGGGCGCGCTCGATGTCTCGTCGCTGCCCGGCAAGCTCGCCGATTGCCAGGAGCGCGATCCGGCGAAATCCGAATTGTTCATCGTCGAGGGTGACAGCGCCGGTGGCTCAGCCAAACAGGGCCGCAACCGCGAATTCCAGGCGGTGCTGCCGCTGCGCGGCAAGATCCTGAATGTCGAACGCGCCCGCTTCGACAAGATGCTGTCGAGCCAGGAAATCGGCACGCTGATCACAGCGCTCGGCACCGGCATCGGGCGTGAGGAATTCAACCCGGACAAGCTGCGCTATCACAAGATCATCATCATGACGGACGCGGACGTGGACGGCTCCCATATCCGCACGCTGCTGCTGACATTCTTTTACCGGCAGATGCCGGAACTGATCGAGCGCGGCCATCTCTACATCGCGCAGCCGCCACTCTACAAAGTGAACCGCGGCAAGTCCGAGCAATACCTCAAGGACGAGCGCGCTCTCGAGGATTATCTGATCGGCACCGGCCTCGATGAAATGGTGCTCAAGGTTGCGAGCGGCGCCGAGCGCGCCGGATCGGACCTGAAGCGGGTGATCGAGGATGCGCGCGTCATCCGCAATCTGCTGCACGGGCTGCACAGCCGGTACAATCGCAAGGTGATCGAGCAGGCCGCCATCGCCGGCGTGCTGACCCCGAACATTACCAGCGATCCGGCCGCGGCCGATGGCGCCGCCGCCTATATCGCACGGCGTCTCGACGCACTCGCCGACGAGACCGAACGCGGCTGGACCGGCCGGTTCGACGAGGCCGGTTTCCATTTCGAGCGCATCGTCCGCGGCGTCAAGGAATACGCCATGATCGACCAGGCGCTGCTGGGTTCGGCCGACGCCCGCAGGCTCGACGAATATGCGCCGTCACTGCAGGAGCTTTATGCCAAGCCCGGCACGCTCCGGCGCAAGGACGAGACGATCCCGATCTATGGCCCGGTCGGCCTGTTCGACGCCGTCACCGCCGCCGGCCGCAAGGGCGTGACCCTGCAGCGCTACAAGGGTCTCGGCGAGATGAACCCCGAACAATTGTGGGAAACGACGCTCGACACCGACGTACGCTCGCTGCTGCAGGTGAAGGTGAAGGAAGGCGACGATGCCGACGACATCTTCAGCAAGCTGATGGGCGAACTGGTCGAGCCGCGCCGCGACTTCATCCAGGAGAATGCGCTGCAGGCCAGCGTGGACGCGTAATCCGGCGCAGCGGATCGCTGCATGAGAGACGGGCGATGGCCGCTTTCGAAATCGCTTTGCCAGCCGGGCTCGCAAGGAAACTCGAGGAGCGATTCTTCTGGTGGGAGCCGGTCGGCTCGCAGCCGCGATCGAACGCGCGTATTCTTGCGCAGGCAATGGATCAGGGCGGTTTTGCCGACATTCGTTATCTCGAAACGGCTGTCGGACCAGCTTTACTGACAGACCTGATCCTGCATGCCGAGCCCGGCTGGCTGAGTGACCGGTCGTGGGAGTTCTGGCGCGGGCGCCTGTCGCTTGCGACCGGACGAGCGATACCCAAGAAGGCCCCTCGGAGATCGTTCGATGCGGCAGCCCTTTGAGCCGAGGCTGGACATCCTTCCCGAGGCACAGAGGACGCTTTGGTCACAACTAGAGCCCGCGCGAAGACTTGATTTCGTCTTGTACGGCGGCACAGCGGTAGCGCTCCATCTGGGCCATCGCAGTTCGATCGATTTCGATTTTTTCCGGTTTCAGCCGTTGGCCAAAACGGATGTCCAACAGGCTTTTGCATTCATGCATGACGCCGAGATCCTTCAAGAGAGCGAAAACACGCTCGTGGTTGCCGCCCGAACATCCCATGGGCCCGTGAAGATTTCCTATTTCGGCGGCCTCGGCATTGGTCGGATCAGCAACCCTCTGGAGACTCGGGATTCGGTGCTACTGGTCGCTTCACTGGAAGACCTGCTGACCACCAAGCTGAAAGCAATTCTCGATCGTGCGGAAGCAAAGGATTACAGCGACATCGCTGCAATGCTGACTTCGGGCGTCTCGCTGGAGCGAAGTCTTGGTGGCTTTGCAACGATGTATCGCAGGGACCCTGCGCTTCCGCTGAAGGCCCTGGGCTTCTTCGAGGACGGAGACCTGCCTTCGCTACCAAAACGAGACCAGAACTTGCTTCGGGCGGCCAGAGATCGTGTGCGAGAAATCCCCGACGTGACAGTCATGCCGGGGCCCCTTGCCGGCTGATCGGGACACCCGCATCCAGCTTTGACTCCACCTCAGCTCCGCAGGCCCGGCGCCTCCTGGCCGGTGCGTGCGACATATTCCGTGTAGCCGCCGCCATAGGTGTGGACGCCGTCCGGCGTCAGTTCCAGCACGC
>JAEZBA010000662.1 GCA_023430245.1 Pseudomonadota bacterium | reverse complement strand
CAGCTCCTGAGTTTCATGGGCCCCTCGATGGCCGCCAGACAGATGCACTCGCCATCCGCATCGACCTTGGGCGTATGGTCGGTCTCCTCATCCTCATGGATCAGGTCGCCGACCCCATAGCGCCCGCCGTCATCGTAAAAGCTGCCCTTCAGCACCAGCGTGAGTTCCTCGCCGGAATGGCTGTGCTGCGGTAGCTCCCGGCTTGCCGGCACGCGCAGCAGCACCAGGTTGTGATCAGGGTCCTCGGGCATGGAGACGCGCGCGAAACGCATGCCCGGGCCCAGCCATTTCCAGGGACCTATGGAGCGGCGAGCGAGGGGATCCGGAAGGGCAGCCCCGATGTCGAGAGCCTCGTGACTGCGCACGGGGGAAAGCGGCGACGGCCGGACCGGCGTCTCCAGCGCAGCCAGGGTGCGCTCGAACAGCCCCGCCGAGAGATGCTCCATCGGCTCGGAGTCGATGAGGGCGCCACCGACGGCTTCGAAGCTCGCAACGACGCGACGGCTTGAGGGGGACATCGCCAGGTGGCTGGCCCCCACCAGCGCCGGTGCCGGACGCAGCTGGCCGGCGGCATAGCGCAGCAGAAGCTCCTCGCTGGTCTGGTTCACGAAAGTCATCGTCCGTCTTCCATCGTCTTGCGCAACCGAGCGAGGGCCAGCCTCACGCGGGATTTCACCGTGCCGAGCGGGATGCCCAGCGTCCTGGCGATGTCGGCCTGCGGATCCTCGCCGTAGAATGTCATGCGGATCACATCAGCCTGTTCGGCGGGAAGCGCTGACAGCGCAACCCGAACCCTGCTCTCGCTTTCGCTTATGATGATCCTCGTCTCAGCCGAAGGATCGGGATCGGTCTCGTCGAAATCGATCAGTTCACGCCAGTCCGCCCCCCGTCGTTCGCGACGGCGCCGGTCAATTCCAGCATTGCGGGCGATCGTGTAGACCCAGGTCGAGGCACCCGCTTTGAGTGAATCGAAACTCGCCGCCCGGCGCCAGATGTTGAGCATGGTTTCCTGGACGAGATCCTCGCACTCGTTCTCGCCAAACCCCTGCTTGCCGAGAAACGACTTGAGCCTCGGGGCATAAAACCGGAACAGAGCCGCAAAAGCCTGCTTGTCGCCCTGCGTGGCTACCTGTGCGATGAGTTGCACGAGATCGTCAGGCGTGGGCGCGGCCCCGCGATCGCCGGCAAGCGTCATGTAGGCCGCCCGGGTCTTCTTGGCACGGCGGTGTGCCCCACCGATTTTGCCGTCGCTCTCTGCATCCATGCCTCATCTACGCCCGGGTCGTCGGCCGAGATCACTTGTCGCCGGAGAATTTCGGCGCGCTCGCCAGAGTGATAGCGCAACGTCCTTCCCCTTGCCAGACGCAAGCGCTGCGGGGCGCGACACGCGCTCAGTCCCTGGCGCAGGTATCCGCTAGCATCCGCTTGAGTTCCGACCGATATGTGGCGTCATCGGCGCCGGCTGCGATGTCGAGTGCCGCGCGCTCGAATGCCGCCGACAGCAGCCGGCCCGTCGCCTCCATCCGGCTATCCGGCTCGCGACCGAGCGCGGCGCTCAGGCCGACCACGATCGTGCCGCCAGCCGTCTGCCTGTCGATGGCATCCATAGCCTCATGGCCAAGCACCGCCGGACCATCAACGAGCAGCAACCGTGTGCGTCCGGCCTGCGTCATGGCGTCGAGATAGGCGTCGGTTCCGGTATCGAGTGCTTCCCTGGCGCTGGTGCAGCCATCCGTCGCCTTCACGATGGACTCTGCCACACGCTCGGATTCGGCGACGATGACGGCACGAAAGAGCGCCGCCTTATCAGTGAAGTGGTGATAGCGGGCGCCCCGGGTGACATTCGCTGCCGCCACGATCTCCGGCGTCGACGTATCCGCATAGCCCTTCTCCACAAATAGCTCGCGCCCGGCGGAGATCAGCGCGTCCCGCATGGCCTGTGTTCTGTCGGCATTGCTCCGCCGTGGATTCTTCTCTTGCATACATACAGCCTGTATGTTAATTACAAACCTACATACAGATTGTATGTAAATTCAGCAAAGGAGACAAGCCATGAAGATGACCGGTTACTATCCCGTATTGCTGGTTGACGATGTCGAGGCAACCGCCGCCTTCTACCAGACCCATTTCAATTTCAAGTCGCTCTTCACCAGCGACTGGTATGTCCACCTTCAGCAGATGGATAGGCCCAACATCAATCTTGCCTTCGTGTCCCGCACGCATGAGACCGTTCCCGAAGGCAGCCAGCAGCCCGCGGGTGGCCTTCTCATAAGCTTCGAGGTCGAAGACCCGGACGAGATTTACGACCGCATCAGCGCCGCCGGCGTCAGGATTCTCCGCACGTTGCGCGACGAGGATTTCGGCCAGCGCCATTTCATCGCCGCCGATCCCAACGGGGTTATGATAGACGTGATCAAGCCGATCCCGCCCTCGGCGGAATATGCGGCCCAGTATGCGCCGGAGGCGCTGCCGACTTGATGAAATGCAAGGCGCTGCGGGGCGAACAGCTGCGCCCTGCCGCTCCTTCAAAATGCGCTTCTGAAAATCGAATCCCCTCACTGAGCATGGTTCTTGCATTGCAACCAACATTGGTTTCAAATGACCGAATAAGAGAATGGGGAACAACAATTTGGCCTTCGACGAAATGCTGCTCGCGGACGGCAGTCCGCGTGAACCCTACAAGAAATATTTCGAGTGGTTTGAGGAGCAGGAGCCTGCGCATCTACGGGCGAAGGCGCAGGACGCGGAGAACATTTTCCGCAAGACCGGCATCACCTTCGCCGTCTATGGCCACGAGGACGCAGCCGAAAAGATCATCCCCTTCGACCTGATCCCC